>JABZGM010000254.1 GCA_015259235.1 Alloprevotella sp.
TCCAAGAATGGGCGACACTTGGGAGCAATCGTTGGTTGAGGAGGGTTTGACCGGAATGGCTAAATGTACATATCACTGAGGTGGGGCAGTGGGTATGATGCGAGCGGTGAGGATGCGGACATCAACGCGAGGGCGGTCGTTGCGGTCGGTGTTGACTCCTTGAATCTTCTCGATGACCTCAAGCCCCGTGAGCACTTCACCAAAGACGGTGTATTGTCCATCGAGGTGAGGAGAACCACCGCGAGTGTAGTAATCGAGTGCCATGTTGTCGGTGATGAGCCCATTTTCGCCCGTTTCTGCGTCCACCTGCTCACGCACGTTGGCAAGCTCGTTGGGTGTCCAGCGTTTGCCCCAGACCACATAAAACTGTGTGGCGCTGCTTCGTCGTCCAGGATTCACGTCGTCACTTTCGCGTGCTGCTGCCAAGGCACCACGACGATGATAGTGAGTGGGGGTGAGAAACTCGGGAGCGAGGGTGTAGCTGCGGTCGGCTTCTCCCAACATTTGTCCGGGTTGTGCGTGACGTGAGGTAGAATCACCTGCTTGAATCATGAAATTGCGAATGACACGATGAAAGAGCAAACCATCGTAGTATCCTTCGCGCACGAGTTGTGCGAAATGACGCGAATGGATGGGAGTGTCGCGAAATAGTTGCACACGGAAGTCGCCCATGGAGGTTTTGAATTCCACCTCGATATCCTGCTCCAATGGAGCGGAAAAGCAGGGTGACTGCGCCAGTGAGGGGGTGGCGATCAGGAGCAGAAGAAAGAGAAGTACTTGCTTCATGACTGGTGCAACATTGGGTTATTCTTTGGTGAATTCTTCTACCGTGATGTCATTAGGAGCTTCAGTGATGACTTGCGTATCTTGGAGGTCTTTGCGCCTGATGCCGCGGCTAGTTGAGAGGATGATGCCAATGTAGGCTCCTGTGATGATGGTAGAGGTTCCACCCTTGGAGATGAGGGGAAGAGGTTGTCCGGTGACGGGTCCAAGCCCCACTGCCACTGCCATGTTGATCATGGCTTGTCCGACAATCATCATGCCAAATCCCATGGCTATAGCCGCAGGGAACATCTTACTAGATTGTGCTGCGATGCGTCCACAGCGATAGAGCAGCCATAGGTAGAGAACGATGACTAATAAACATCCGGCAAGCCCAAGTTCTTCGGCAACAATGGCGAAGATGAAGTCGGAATAAGCCGCGGAGAGATAGTCGCGCTGGATGGAACGTCCTGGGAGCACGCCAGTGCCATGAGAGCGCGCTACAGCGATACGAGCATTGACCACTTGTCGATTACCATCGGTGACTTCAAAGTCTTTTGGGTCGGGAGTCATCACAATCTTCTTGTCACTCGAAACACGAGAGCGCCAAGTGGTGACACGCTGCATGTAGGAATTTTGGTAGATGGCTGCATTGGGGTCTTTGGGGAGAAGACTGATGACCATCACTGCTACTGCAAAAATGATGGCAAGAAATCCATATAGTTTCATCATCGCTTTACGCGGTGGACGAAAGAAGATGAACATGGAATTGATGGCGAGAAAGATAATGGCAGCTGTCGAGAAGTTTTGTGAGACAATGAGTCCACAGTGAAAGCAGGTTATTCCTACGATGCTGTAGAAAGCTCCAGAAGAGATTTGACCATCATGTTTTTGGGGAGTCTTTAGCGAACTGGCGATAATGGCAGCCGTCGTAATGACGAGTACCCCTTTGGAGAGTTCTGAGGGTTGAAAGTTGAAGAGCCCGAAAAAACTAACCCAACGTGCACCATTGTTGAGCACTTGTCCGCTTGTCATGGCGTAGGCAAGTGCACAAATTATCGCAGGATTGCCAAGTATAACTATAATTCTATAGTAGCGATAGGGTATTTGGTGAAGGATCCAAGCTGTAACTATCGCCATCAGAATAAAGATGGTTTGCTGGATTATGGGTTTAGCAAAACTTCCTTCCTTCAATACGAGATAAGACGCTGCACTGGACACCTCTACAACAGAAATGATGCAGAGCATGAAGAAGATTGCCCAAATGACTTTGTCGCCATGTAATAATTTGAACTTCATGAAGTGGTAGTTTAGCGTTGACGTACGAGGTTTTTGAATTGATCGCCGCGATCACCCATATTTTTGAAGAGGTCGAACGATGCGCAGCAGGGAGAGAGGAGCACGGTGTCGCCTTCTTGAGCCAACTTGGCGCAGGCTGCCACACAATCTTCCATCGAGTCAGTGTCGGCAATGGCGATGCTGTGTTCCGCACAGAGGGTGTCGAAGACTTCGTGCAAGGGCGCATTGTTAGCTCCTAGAAAGACGAGCGCGCGGCACTTGCTGGTGATGAGGGGGAAAAGGGTGGTGTAGTCGTTGCCCTTGTCGAGTCCGCCTACGATGAGCACCACGGGAGTGGTCTGTGCATCGAGGGCTACGAAGCAAGCATCGACATTGGTGGCTTTGGAGTCGTTGATGTAGTTGACGCCGTGGAAAGTGCCCACACGTTCTAGGCGATGTGGCACGCCAGGGAAATCGCTGAGGCAGCGTGTGAGGGTGGTTTCATCCACACCAGCAGCGAGGGCTGCAAGAGCAGCCGAGAGGCAGTTGCGGAGATTGTGCTTGCCTGGTAAGGAGAGTTGCGAGAGGGCGATTTCAAAGGGACGAGGTTGTTCGATCTTGAGTTGCGCACCTTCGGCAAATCCATAAGAGTCGTTGCCGCTTTCGCCCTGTCCGTAGCCCACGATGCCTTCGCGTTTGTGATCGGCAAAGGCAAGCATTCGTTGTCCGTGGTTGTGCTCTGCAAGCTGGCTAGGGATGTATTCATCGTCAGCCCAGTAGATGAAGTAGTCGTCGGGCGTTTGGTTTTGGGTGATGCGCATTTTGGAACGAACATAGCGCATCATTTC
>JABZGM010000255.1 GCA_015259235.1 Alloprevotella sp.
AAACGACAGTGTTGGAAGCAAAAGGAAATCTAATAGAGGTTTTCCTTGACATTATGCTTTTTGTTTCTGTGAAAATTGTTATATTTGCAATGTTATGAAGATCTTCTGACGAATTTAAGGAGAAGATACCGAAAATCTAAAGAGTAGGTAAAATAATAAACTTGGAGTATGGCTAAATCATTGAACGAGATAGTGCAGTTGTTGGGGAAATCCCAGTTATTAAGCATGTAAGTACTGTTCTAAACAATGATATTTCCCAACATCAATGCAAATCTTATGAACAAAAAACTTGGCTTAGGGATACTTTCCCTCTTCTCATTATGTGGACTAGCACAAACACCTGCCGATAGCGTGCAAGTGCAGCAACTCAACGAGGCTGTAGTCAATAGCGCACGAATTGTGAAAAAGACAGGTGGCTATATTCTCTTTCCTTCTTCCTTACAACGACAGCACACAGCCAATGGGCTTGACCTGCTCTCTGCGCTACGTTTACCTGGTGTGAAGATTGATCCTGTGGAGAAAAACATTATCAGCACCACTAGTTCGGGAAAAGTGATTGTTCTCATCAATGGTGTTGAATCATCACTTGACGATTTGCAAACGTTGCCACAAGAGATGGTGGGGAAGGTGGAAATCTCCACTATTGTTCCTTCTAAATATGGAAGCCACGTTGCAGCTATCATTGATGTGCGTACGCGTTTAGTTAATCATGGCTATGCCTTTGGCGCAAATGCGATGAATGCCCTGACCACCAGTTACAACGACGATGGTGCTTGGGCAAAGTATTTTCACAGAAATGCTACACTAGGTCTGCAATATAATTTCAAGGCTAACGATGTGACCAAGGCTTTCTCAGAAAGTCACCAGAATTTTTTCTATCCTGACGGACATTCTCGTCAACGCTCAAAAACAGGAAGTTACGAAGGCAACGATTTCCGCAGCGATAACGCCGTGCTAACTTATGCTTTAATAATTCCTAAGCAGCGAGTTGTCGATGTGAAAGGCGGATTCAGTGGTGAGCGATTTCCACAGCGCACGCTGCACGAGCGTGTGTGGGGAGATGCCGCAAGCGATCTTTTCACGCTGACACACAGCAAAGAAAATCGTACGCATCTCCGTGCCTATTACGAAGAAAACCTTTCTCCAGCCGATAAACTCACACTTTCTGCGGCTGGTGCGTGGCTCAACAACCGCTACAAACGTGGACTGCGCACATCTCTCCTCAATAATGTTTATGATGTAGAGGGCGAAAAATACAGTTGGCGCGGAGAAGCCGACTTTCAACACACCTTTGCCAATGGTCATACGTTAAATGTGGGTTATCAACACGCCAATTCTTTCACGCGCAACAGTTATCTTGGCACCAACAACGCATTGTTTCGCTTTCACGATGCCACACATTTTGCTTATGCGCAATGGAGTGGCAACTGGGACAAACTCTATTTTGCGCTGGGCATAGGAGGTAGCCGTGAGAAATTTGGTGAATCGCAAGACCAACACGTGTTTTGGACATTCCAGCCCAATCTGTCCTTAGATTATGTTTTTAATGATGTTTGGTCGCTCAACTATCGTTACGAACAAGTCCCCACGCTTCCTACGCTCTCCGAACTTTCAGCCTATCCTCATCAAGAAGATGCCAACATATATTCCATAGGCAATGCAGGTCTACGTGGATTCAGCACCAACATCAACGCACTCACACTCAGTTTTCAGCGTGCCAGCACCACGGCTTTTGCCTATGTGAACCACGAATATGCTCACCAGCGTATTGCCGAGCAAGAAGTGCAAAGGAAAGATGAGAATTTCTGGATCAGTATTAACAATCATATCAACACACACCACTTAGATTTTGGACTTTACTTCTCGCAAGACCTGTGGAATCGTGCAGTCAATGTATATGTAGAACCGAAATTCTCTTGGGATAAATCGGTTTATCTCTCATCTGCGGCTCCTCAATCTGCCTCTTTTCCCAATCCTCCACGCACCAGCAACGGCTATTTCAATCTTCAGACAGGGCTCACTGCCTATTGGCGCGCTTGGAGTCTGACGGCATACTATTGTTCGGCTTCGGAGCAACTCATAGGTCCGATACTTGTGCACAAATATGCAGTGTCTGATGTGAAATTAGGCTATCAATGGCACAAGGTTTCATTGTCTTTGGGCTTGCGCAATGCGTTCTCCAGTGGCAAGACGATGCATCAAGAACGAATTTCTTCGGTGCTTCCTAGCACAAACATCATCGGCAATCTTGGATTTCGCAACATGCTCTATGTCTCTTGCTCATGGTCACTCTTCAAAGGACGTCAAAACAAAGCACGAAACATCAAAGACATTCGCTCTAGTTGGGACAATGGGATTGTAAAATAGGTGTTCCTTAACTCCAAGAATTATAAAGGTTCATCCGATACAGGAGTAATAGTGCAGGTAGTTGATTCTTGATAACTCATTATTATCACTCCAAATTCCGGAAGATGCTATTCTATTCCCTACGGAGTGGGTAGTGTCCGCGTTGGAATTCAAAAGAATCGGACGCAGAGCGCAGGCGGAAGGTGTCGGCTAGTGCATCATACTGCTGCAACTGAGAAAAGGCGTTGTGGGGCAAAATAGCGGTGATTTCGGGGGATAACCACGGATAGGAGGTGGAGAATGAAGCCGGGAGCTGCGATATGACCTCTTGTGCATAGTCGAAATTGGAGGGAAGATTGGGGGCTTGCACTTCGAGATCGGGACGAGCGGTGAGGAAAAAATGCTCGGCGATGTGTTGCAAACTCATGCGTGTGCCGTTGGCTTTGCCGTCTGCGCTATAGCCTGCAATGTGTGGCGTACCAATGAAGGCTAGATCTAGGAGTTCGCGGT
>JABZGM010000256.1 GCA_015259235.1 Alloprevotella sp.
GAACAGATGTAATAAACTAGTGCGCAAAGTTACAAAATACTGAAGAAGGGACAAATAAATTGTGGATTATAGATGTCAATAGCAAGAGGTTTTGTTGCAGAAAGCTGAATGAAAAGACGAAAAAAATACTTCGAAATGTGTTACAAAATAGTTACTTTCGCGTATTAGTATAAATCAAACACCGCGAGTGTGTGTTGTCTGTCACAATATGCCTGCCTTTCAAAAGAACAAAACAACCAAGCCATCAGACTCCCCTCAGACACCTGAGACTGTGCTGACGACAACCTTCCTGAAAATTCGGAGGAGGTTGCAAATCATCTCGGCAAGCATACTAGGTAATGACACAGAAGCCGAAGATGCTTTGTCGGAAGCCTTTTTACGATTGTGGAAACATCCGCAGTGTGTGGAGTCTTCTCAGCAAGCAGAAGCTGTGCTCACCAAGACGGTGCGAAATCTCTCGATAGACGAAGTGCGTAAGCGACGTTCTCATCCCGCTGAGGATTGGGAGCAGGTGTCGAATCAGCAGTTCACCTCAGAAGAGGAGGGTGAAGTCGATGAAATAACCTTGCGTTTGCAGCGCATCGAAAAACTAATGGACGAATGTTTGTCTCCCGTGCAGCAGCAAGTGTTGCGGATGCGAGATGTAGATGGACGAACGTATGCAGAGATTGCTCAGCACTTGAATATGCAAGAAACTGCTGTTAGAATGCAACTCTCTCGAGCGCGTAAGCACCTACGCGAATTATATCGACAACAATATCCCAATTAAGCTGCGATGAATACAATAGACAAATACAAACAACTTGTAGAGCGATATTTCGAAGCTACAACCACCGAAGAGCAAGAAGAGCGATTGCGGGATTTTCTGACGACCCCCCAAGCTGATGACGCTTATTTCGATGAAATCAAAGCTGTTTTAGGACTGACAACCGTTTTACGGCGCAGAAAGCAGCAGATCTCTTCCTCTGCACTTTCTTCTTCAAACGAAAAAGAGCAATCGAAACGAGCGCGCACAATGATCTTACGTCCTCGGAAACCAATGTTGCGCTGGGCTGCAGTTGCGATATTTGGTTTTTCTATCGTAACAGCTGCCGTGGTGGGCTGGAAAGCAACAAACTCCGATGAGTGCATTGCATATATCAATGGCAAAGAGGTGACTAACCCACAAGAGGTGCTTCAGCAAATGCAGAAAACAATGACCGAAACGCTTCATGACGACTCTGAAGAACAATCTGTTTTGTTGCTTCGCGACTTCTTTGCAACCCCTCAACAATAATCAAACAATGGTTCTTATGAAACGCTTTTGCTTACTATTTATCGGGCTGATGGTGATGTTGGCTGCCATAGCCCAAAGCAAACTAAATGTTGCCCCTTTCTTTGACACTAAGTTTGTGAAATCTCACAAGGCTACGATGGTGAAACTCTCTGGAGAATCTCTGCGCGAATATGGTTTACTCAAATTTCATAGCGTCACAATGGGATTGGGTATGCAAGAGGTCGTAGAATTAGAGCAAGCTGTGGCCAAGGATGTGAACAAGGCTGTTGAACAAGAATCCGCTTCAAAGCACGGGCGTTTATACTACGGCTTTTATCAATTGCCAAAGACAGATCCTACAAAGTCTAATCGCTTCTTGTTTTATCGAAACAATGGACTTCAACCTCGCGGCAATCCTACTTACACCATTATATATATGGAAGGGCAGACCACACTTCAAGAACTCAAACGAAAATTCGCTCCGTAATAACACTTTATCTTACTTTACAATGAAACGCTATTTACTCTCTCTATTCGCCGTCTTCGGCCTTTCTGCATTTGCTGCTGAATCAAACGACACCTTAGTCAAGGTCAACCATCCCGACTCCGTGTTGGTGACGCGCAACGACAGCGCCGTAAAACTCCAAGTGTTTGGAGCATACAATGATAAAACAGCAAAGTACGTCTATACCGTTCCGACACAAGGCACAGGTCTTGTCGATGCTGCTGCAAGTCGTTGGAAATTTCCTGAAGCTCCGCTCACTCTCAAAAAGAATAGTGGTGACAGAAAGAACTTTTCTGAAGTGACATCTGGTAGGCTTCTCCTTGGGTTTAATCTTACTCAAAATGGTCCTAAAGGAATCAACTCAGATGTATGGGGACGCAATATTGATATTGAGCTCAATTTGTTGAATTATACCATTACTCGAAACAGACACCATCGTTTCTCATTGGGTTGGAGCTATGGCTGGAGTAAGATTGCACTTGATGGTGGTCTTGCATTTCAACTCAATAATGGGGTTACCACAATTGGAACTTTCGCAGAAGGACAAACGCCGATTCGTTCGGTCTTTCGCCTTAACAGACATTCTTTCCCACTGCTCTATACCTATCAAGAAAGTGGAATGTGTTTGACCGTTGGTTCTGTGTTAAATCTCAATGTTCGTCCACGTATTTACAATACTTATCTGGATACCAACGGAACAGAGCAACAATATGCTTATAAAAAAGGCATACATTTTACTCCTGCCACAGTGTCTTTCTATGGGGAAGTCAAAAAAGATTGGTTGGGCGTCTTTGTGCGCTATACTCCGCAATCTATGTTTGAAAAAGGGTATGGTCCCGACTTCCAAACGCTCACTGTGGGACAATCTTTCTTTTAGTCGTTTGTTTCAGACAAATCTCTATTAGGTAAACTACGCTACTTATTATTGCAGGGTGCTTTCTATGCAAAGGTGAAAATCTTTAATAGAAAGCACTCTTTTTGTTGGGCTTATCTTGATGTCTTGGTATTCTAAGGTGACAAAATAGTAAATAAGATGCAAAAAAACAGAGAGAAAGCGAGAAACGAGCA
>JABZGM010000257.1 GCA_015259235.1 Alloprevotella sp.
TAGGTGAACAATCACTTCTTGATTTCGCTGCTCACCAGCTCTTAATAATTAGATGTCCTTGAACCTTCTCTATTGGCATCTCATCACTACAAAAAGAGTGGTTTCAGTGATTTTCTCCTCAAAAGTTGAGCATTTTTCATTCTTTTAAGGCAGATTTTCTCACTTTCAGTGCTTTGCTACCCATATCTATAGAGGGGGACAGCTCGTGTAGCACGCAAATCATTGCTTGTCGTAACCGCTTCTTTGTCTCTCTCACTCATAATCTACTAGACAAAAACACAAGTTTCCGTATCCTCCAGCAGTCAAATCGTTAAATTTTCACCTTTCACCGCATTTTTCTTGAAAAAGATTTGGTACTCTCAAAAGAAACTCAGACTTTCGCAGTGTAACACAACACTATTACACACAAACACAACAAATCACTCCTACTTCATCGTAGAATTTACAAACTTAGATGGTATGATTACAATACAACATCTTCATTTCAACTACAACAGTTCAAGCAGTGAAGTCTTCCACGACTTTTCGTTGAACATTGCCGACGGAAAAATTGTTGGTCTTCTCGGCAGAAACGGCACAGGTAAGTCCACTCTGCTCTATCTCCTCACGGGGTTGCTTCGCAGCACACAAGGTTCAATTCTCGTAGATGATTTTAATCCCCAAGACCGACAACCAGAAATGCTCCAAAACATTATGCTGGTGCCCGAAGAAATAGACCTTCCTGCGGTAAAATTTAAGGAGTTCATCAAAGTCAATCGCGTATTTTACCCCAACTTCTCTGATGAGGTGTTGCAACAAGTGCTCAACGACTTTCAACTCCCGGCAGACATTCATCTTGGTGCACTCTCAATGGGACAAAAGAAGAAAGTGTTTATGGCTTTTGCACTAGCCACCAACACCAAATACCTACTGATGGACGAACCCACCAATGGTCTGGACATTCCTTCAAAGGCACAATTTCGCCGCACCATCGCTGCTCAGATGAATGAAAATCGCACGATTTTGATGTCCACACACCAAGTGCACGATGTAGAACAGCTCATAGACCACGTGGTGATGATAGATGGTCAGTCGCTAATGCTCGACACATCGATGAGCCAACTGAGTCAAAAAGTGCGCTTCGAGCAACGACCTTATGGCACTCCCATTGACGATGCACTCTATGCAGAACCCTCACTCTCGGGTACTGCGGTGATTGTGCCCGCTCAAGGCAAGGAAGAAACGCCTATCAGTTTAGAACTTCTGTTTAATGCCTTGGTGCAAAATCCAGCACTGCGTCATCACTTAGAAGACACCGAGGCGAACAACACTGGTTTTCACTAATTTCATTGCACTCCTAAAGCACACTAGATTATGAAATTTCTCAATATCGATTTCCAACGCGTAGGTTGGTTGCTGCGTCAAATAGTATCGGAAAATTGGAAGACTCAGGTGCGTTATTACCTAGGTCTACAAATAGGTTTTCTCATCGCTCTTCTCGTATTTGTTTACAATGCTTTCCACGCTCTTAACAACAGTTACGATTACCACAGTCAAGATGATGTCGCACATACATTGTGGGGTATGTCGGATAGTATGTCAGTCATTGGTACTATGGCTCTTTTTGCAGCATTTATTTTTAGTGCGTCGGCAGTCTTTTCGCTCAAGACAGAACGTAGCAAAAGAATTGTTCAACTAATGATTCCTGCCACAACAGCAGAAAAAGTGCTTTCTCGTTTCATTTACTATAATCTCGGCGCAATTGTCCTCTTCTTCATAGCACTCTTGATCACGGATGCAACGGGATACCTTATTGTGGAAGTTTTAGGCTTCGACTATACGTGGTTCATTCCAAAGATACTAGCCAAAATCAGTCATTCATTGATATTTTCTCCGACTTACATTGATCCGATCATTCATCCACTCATAGGAGTTTGGTGTCTGTCCATCTTTCCCATCTTTTCCATTATCGTTTTATGGAGCTTCTACCTTTGGGGTGGCGCCGTCTTCCGCAAAAAGTCATTTATTATGACGTCCCTAGTCTGCTTCATCATTTTTGTGGTCTTTATCACCTTTGGAACAATTGTGGTGTTCAAATACACGATTGATAGTCCCACTCGTACAGAACGTTTTCGATTTGTGATGAACCTCCTTTATTCGATTTATTTTCTCATTGCCTGCCTCTGGCTCGTATTGAATCTCTATTTCGCCTACCGCATTCGTAAACGTGCATCACTGATGCCTCGTCATTGGTATGGTCAATAAGGCACTATCTTCAAAAAACAATAATTTCACCCTATGAATTTCCACGAAGGCTATCCCATCTATCTGCAAATAGCAGAACGCCTGATGGACGAAATCCTCGCTGGATTGTACAAATCCGACGAACGAGTGCCAGGTGTTCGCGACTATAGTGCCCTGCTACAAGTCAATGTGAACACCACGGTGAAGGCTTTTGACGTGTTAGTGCAGAAAGGTATTCTCTACAACAAACGCGGCTTAGGCTCATTTGTGAGTGAAGATGCACGGCACATCATAAGTAATTCACGCCAAGACGATTTGCTCAACAAATTGCTCCCCGATTTGGCGCACCAAATGCAGCATTTAAACATCCCACTAGAGAAGGTGATAGGTCGCTTGCAGCAATTGCTCAACACTCCACAAGAATCTCTTAACAACGTGGCAGAAAATACTGCGAAAGTCTAGGCGTTTGAAGCTAAACCCAAATCGGTCATTAGACCGTTATAGTACTTCTCGATATAGAGGAGATAGCTTCCTGTCATCTTTCATTTTTTGTTGGCATCTTGTTTTCCGTTCGTTCTCGACGTAGTCCG
>JABZGM010000258.1 GCA_015259235.1 Alloprevotella sp.
TGTGCACCGCCCATGGCCAGACAAGGGAGGATGGTTTCGTCTTGCCCATGCAGCATATCGAATTTACCATTCTGATAACGACGGCAACGATTGTATTCGTAGAGACTCTCAAAGGTGTACTTGATACCTGCGAAGTTGGGGATGCGACCATCCACTGCTTTCAAGAAATCGTACATAGAGAGGAACGCTCCGTTGAAAGCTGGGATGTGATAATAGTAGAAGGGAAGATTGGGAGCAGCCGAAGCGATTTCTTCGCAGTAGCGACAGAGTTGTTCGATGCTACCGATTTTTGGGAAAGGAGTGGCCATGGCACCAATGCCCCATGCCCCAATCTTCTGGGCATGCTCTGCCAAACGACGACTGCTCATCACTGAGGTGCTACCCACATGCACGATGACTTTGAAATCTTCAGGCACTGCTGCCATCCAAGCCTCGGCAAGTTGCATGCGCTCTTCTTCTGTGAGCATGTAGCCTTCGCCAGAAGATCCGTTGATGAACACGCCTTTTAGTCCATTGCGAGCAAGAAGGGCAGCATATTCGGGGATAGGCGCGAGGTTGAGACTACCGTCTTCGTGAAACGGTGTGAAGGGAGCATCGATGAGTCCTTTAATTTTTTCCATGATGATAAGGAAGAATTAGTGGTATATTATACAGCAAAGTTAGCACTATATTTCGGGATTGTGGAGAGATTGCCGTAAAAAATAGTAGACTGAAGCCCGGTTTTCACCTTTTTACAAGATGTCCAGCCACAAAAAACCGCAAGCCCTAAGCAGGACTTGCGGTGGAGAAGGGAGAATAGTGCCTTGGTATCTCTAAGACTATGGTGTAAGCTTAGCGTTCTTTCGATGTCGAAGGGCACAGGCTACGAATTGCGCCAAGCGTGAAAATCGCTTTTTGTGCCATTGTAGACATTGATATCTACATCGCCATGGATGCCGCGCACACGCCCATCGGGAGAAAGCTGCCAAAAGGTGAGTTTGACGTAGGGTTTGAACTCACCATAGCGCGCTATCCAGACCTCATATTTGCGCAGGGCTTCAGGAGCATGAACAAGATGCTGATTTACAAACTGCTGACTCACATAGAGGATGGGACGACGATGGGAATATTGTTCAACATGACGCAACCAAATGAGCATTTCTTTGAAGAGGACTTCACGACCTCCCATTTTGGAGATTTGGGCATTCGAGGGTTCGACATCAAGCATTGGCGGCAAGGTGGCAAGCGGCAAACGGACATGCTTGACAAAGTGACGAGCTTGAGCTAATCCTGAACTGAGATGTGTGAAGAAATGATAGGGAGCAACGGGAATGCCCTGCGCACGCGCGCCACGAAGGTCGGAAAGGTAGTACTTATTGAGCAAGCTTTTCCCTTCGGTGGCCTTAATGAAGACAAAACTTACGGGGTAGTTCACGGCTCCTGAAACTTTCTTCTTAGAAATACTTCCTAGGTCTGTGATGCGAAGCGCGTTCCAGCGTATCGAATAACGCTTACGACCATGCTCATGTTGGTGACGAGACACATCAATGCCATAAACTCTATCAGAAGTGTAAAGCATTCTTTCACCACGAAAATGATTGGCATCCCACTCTCCGCTTTTCACAAGGTGACGATCTACAGAGAAACCTTGTCCATGACGTTGAAATGTTGCATCAAAAAGTCCTTCGTAATAAGTGCCATTGGGCGAAAGTGAAGTGCCATACCATCTTACCGGAGAGGATTGGATGAGCTTCAGATTATACGCTATTCCCAAACCATCGATAAACTGTTTATGGGTGGTATCGGGCACTGGGTGAAGATAATCTATCAACACACTGCCATTAATGCGCTTTGCAATAACGTGCGCTGAAGGCTCTAGTGTGACTAAGCCTTGTTGAGGAAGTGTGCTCGATTTAGAGAAGAAAGAGGTATTTGAATCAAGAGTTCTAACGTAACTCCCCCCATTTACACGGTAGTCAGTGTGACGATAAGCACGAAATTTCCGCTTTCGTTTATCCTTTTTCGACTTGTCAACGGCAAGAAAGTAACGCAATTTTTGTAGCAGACGCTTATCGTCTGTGTAGGATTGGAGAAGGAAAGCACGATAACGCATCACTTCATTGTAACCTTCATCCACTACACTATGCTTCTTTGCATAATAATCGAGTTCGGAGAGATGTTGAGCATTGATACTACAACGTTTGGATATTCCCTTTTCGTGACGACTCAGGAGCTGCAGTAAAGGCTTCTGTTGAAGCACTAATTTCCGAACAGGAAATGCCACTTGCACCAAATTTTCACGAGAAACTCTGCGTCCCATCTGTGTACGATGTGTGATTACAGAAGACACATTATCACTCATAATTTGAATGGAATCAACAGATGAATCGTCAAAGTAAAGAGTATCTCTACTGCTAATGGGCAAAGCATAATAACTCTGAAGCTCCACGCTGACGAGTGTATTAACTCCATCGTGTGTGGAACGAAAATAAATACCTAAGACAAAGCACTGGAATAAAACTAACAAGGAAATAATCAAGCGCACAAGAAACTTTTTCAAATACATAATCGAAAGTATGCGAGCGTTTATGTGAGATGAATAAGAAATAGAACGCGTGGTAATGTCGAAGCATTCAAAAGCTGAAAGCAAAGGCACTATCACACCAAAAGTGACCAACGGAACTCCATTATAGGAAAAGAAAGAGACCGTATCAAAACAAATGTTTTAACACAGTCTCTTTCGTAAAATGGCGGCGACCTACTCTCCCGCGGGTGTGCAGTACCATCGGCGCGGTCGGGCTTAACTTCTCTGTTCGGAATGG
>JABZGM010000259.1 GCA_015259235.1 Alloprevotella sp.
TTTATGGAGTAAAGAACGTAGCCAACTTTTATCTGACCGCTTTTTACTTCGCGCACATTCTTTGCTATGTTTAGCCTTATAATTCCAATTTGGTTTAAGGTCACCTCCTTTTTCGGACAATACCATATCTCGAATGAGAAACGCCTGCTCTGGGCTAATAGGAAAGGAATGAAGACACAAAAATCTCCCCTCATTCCGCAGAGACAGAATGAAGGGAGAATAGAAGAGGATGAGTGGCGAAAGTTATTTCACCACTTTACGACCATCAACAATAACGACTCCATGTTCGTTGTCAGAGGTTTGGCGACCAGAAAGGTTGTAAGTTTGAGGCGTTGTGGCAGCATTCGCTGTGTTAGTCTTAATGCCAGAAGGATTCACCACTTCGACTAGGATATCCACCACTTTACCATCGTTGCTCAAGAGTGAATTGCCCTCAGCGATAGAACCGCCTGCGTCAATGTTGTCCCAGTCAATCTTGAAACGAAGGCGGTAGCGTCCAGCCTTTTCAGGAGCCTTGAAGGAAAACCCTCTAGACATGCCAGGATTGTTGTTGGATTGTGCGCTCACTCCGTCAGCATTCTTTTGTTCGTTGTGGTAGTAGCTGCAAGCCACAAGTTCGGGGTCGGAAATTTTCTCCACTTCAAATTGTCCGCTTTGGTCAGCATCGAGATAGAAGTATGCGTGCATCCAGCTACCTAGCCAGCTCACTTGTGATGTGACGATTGTGCCTCCCTCTTCTACTTTGAGGTATTGAGCAGCATCGGTGGTCAAATCCACATAAGCCTTCTTGTTGCTGGGCATTGTGTAGGTCATCTTCTTGCCATCAGCAAGGGTGAACACTAAATTTTTGAGTTCGCGTCCTTTGTTTGTCGTATTGGCATTGGCATCAAAGTTGAGCGCAAAGAGAGGTTTCTTCACCTGCACTTTGATAGTGGCTGACTGTCCACCAGAAGTAGTGACTTTGAGGGTTGCTTCACCTTCCTTCACGCCGTAGACCACACCATCTTTGATCGTTGCGATTTCGGGATTTTCAGAAGTCCACTGCAAAGACTTGTCTGTAGCATTAGTGGGAGCCAAGAACCACACGAGAGCTTTGTGCTGTCCAGGAGCCACTTCCACAGGAGCATTCTCAAAGCTGATGCCAGTGGTAGCAACCGCAGGGACTTTACTATCGCGTCCGTCAAACACAAATACAGAAGATGCAGGGAGTGTAAGTGTGAGTTCGGTGTCGAGATTGATAGCTTGTCCTTCTTGGAAACCCTCAAGTGTGGCTTGATTACCGAAAGCCTTGGTGAAGATGTAGGTGTCTGTCACGTGCGCAGGCACTTCGAGGGCTTTGCGCAAAGTGGTTTTGAACACTTGTGGCGTAGTAGCGGGATTGCGCAGTGCGAGGGTGGCTTTGGGACCATTCCAAGAAGCCCAACCGTAGACTTCCGCTTTAGAACCTGTCCAAGGATTTCCACCTACCCAGTGAGCGTCGGGCAACACATCGGCATTGTTCTTTTGCCATTGCAAGCACTCGGCGAGGTCGCCCCATAGACGTCCACCGTTGATGCGATTCATCAAAGCGTAGTCGTTGTAGAGTTCCACCATGCCCGAACCACAAGCGAAGGCACAACGCAATTCGCGCACGATGCCGTCATAGTCACGCGACTTAGAGACGTTGCCAAAGTCGGAGAGGATAAATCCGTGCGTCATCAAGGTGTTGATGGGGCAGATAGGAGAGTTTTGCACGAAGTTTTGATACACCAAGCGGTCGCGATAGGTAATCCACTTTTCACGGTCCGTACCTTGGTTACCGATTTCTCCATAGTCATTCTCTTGACGCCACACTGCATCGGTGTAGTGGAACCAGAAGGGAGAAGCCCATGTGCCCACAGTAGTGTTGAAGAAGATGTCGGGCTTGATGGTTTCGCGCACCATGCGTTCTGCATTGATGATACCTTCTGCATTCTCATCGCCGTTTGCATCGTTCTTAGGTCCTGTGGCAGAGAAGAGGTCACTGATGCCATCAAACTTGAAGAAGCGGAAGTCGTAGCCGCGCTTGTTGCAAAGGTCGGTGATAGCCTCGGTAAACGCCTTATAGTAGGCTGGATTAGAGAGTTGCATGCCGCCTTTACCATTCCAGTAAGCACGGCGGTAGTTTCCACTCTGTCCGTAGCCACCTACAGGACCGAGCCAAGCACCGATGCCCGAGCCCATAGATCGAGCCAGTCGGTCAGTTTCTGCAAATCCGTTGGGGAAGTTCTTATTAAAAGTCCATGGTCCATAAAAATCCCAGCCATCGTCCCAAACAAAAGAGTTTACGTTCGTTTTATAGCGGTCGTAAAGTTGTTTTTTCCATTCGCGCACCACATCTTCGCACTGATAGTCGTGCATATTGCCTGTGTAGTTGCGGTCATTGTTACGATCGATATTCAGTTCGTACCATGAGATGTAGGCAGGCATAGCACGCCAGGGCACTGCACGCTCGCGCTCACTATAGGCAAGGAATGAACGACGAGGCTGATCTTTAGCCACCAATCCCACTACAGAACTCACTTTCCAAGGTTGTGAAGGAAGAAGTGTGGTGTTGCGGCTCCACAATCCTTGCAAAGCCACACTCTCGGCAGCTGCCAGGTGCAAAGTGTCGGTTTGTTGCAGGCTTACGTTAATTACACCGTTTGATTCGATGGTCTCATCTTTGCTTTGCGCCAAGAAGCGAAGGGTATAGTTGCCTGCAAAGGGGACATTAAATTGGAAAGAATTACGATTGTTTTGAGTTCCTGTCTTTCCC
>JABZGM010000025.1 GCA_015259235.1 Alloprevotella sp.
ATTCCACAAAGTGCAATAGACCGTAACCCCAAACTCAAGCAAAACGCAGGATACTAAATCCATCTCCCTGTTTCATTTTCTCCAAGTCCCCTCTGAGAAGAGGGGACTTTCTTTTCGTCTACTTTTGAGTTGTAGAGCTGTGGCAAGTGGTTTTCGCGTTGGAGTCTCTTGTTGCACGATAGGTGAGGGTGCGATTAGCGTTGGCAGAAGCTACGGTCTGTTGCTCTTTTTCTGAGACTCAGCAGCTCTTTCCTTTTGTTGCCGTCTCGTCCTTGCAAGGGCGTTATAGGCTTCTGTGTGAACATATCTTAAGCGCAGCTGTTTTTCCTCTCCCTCGCGCGCGCGTAACAGAGAAACATAACTTTTTGCTTTCACAACCTTCACAGTTTTCTTTGTAATCATCTGAAAGACTGAATTATAGAGCTATTTTATAACATTTCTTCAGGGTTCAACAACTCAAACACCCCCCAAAACAGAGAAAAACCACCAAATGCGTTCCACGGGTTCACCGAAAATCACGCAAAAAATGTCCGAGATTTTTCAAAAAACGTAGGAAATTTCTCGAAAAACGTAGGAGATTTCTCGAAAAACGTGGGAGATTTTTTGAAAAAGCTCCAACGTTTTTTCTGTTCTGTCGGAGTTCTTAATGGAAGACTCAAAAACATCACAACATCGGCACAAGAAACCTCGTCTACAAACCTTACTTAGACCACAAGACTGCTTAGAGAACTACTGCCATAGCTACATGAATCAACCCTTTTCTCACCATTGCGAATAAACACTGTACAACCAACCACGCTTATCCACCAACCCAAAGAAGAGAAAAGCCGAAAAAACACATTTCTCAACGAAGAAAATCAGTCAAAAACAACAGATTATTCGCTGAAACCCTACCCCGATGATTAAACGTCACAAAAAGTAGAGGTAAAAACCCACATATTGCACTTACACACAATTCATTACACGGATTTCTGTGAAGGTTGTGAAAGCAAAAAGAGCGAAATTGCGGTATGGGCGCGCACGCGTGCGCGCGAGAAGCCGAAAAAGAGGTATCGGAAAAGTGAGTCAATCATGGGTCCAGATTGATGAGATAAAACGAAGTAACTTAGCGCAAATTTTAGCAAAAGACTAGAGAAAACAGCATAAAGAAGAGGAGAAAGCGCGGATTTCAAGCCAACGAGACAGAAATCTGAAAATAATTTGGTATATTTGCAGGCTGATAAGTGTACCTTGGCGAAGACTCTAGACACGAAAGAGATGTTTTACGATGTCGACGAGCAACAAGTTCATCCTTGTCATCCCCTCAGTGGAAATCAATAACAATAAAATAAACCTCAATTCAAATGCAAAACAAAGGATTTGTCAAAGTAATCGCCGTATTGCTTGGTCTTATCTGCGTCTACTATTTGAGTTTCAGCTTCGTAACTAATCATTACGAGAAGAAAGCTGAAGCGATGGGCGTAGAAGCTGGCAAAGCATACCTCGACTCTTTACGTCAAAGCGACGAGGGTGTATGGCTGGGACAAAGTTACAAGAAGTGCGAAGCACTCCAAATCGGCTTAGGTCTCGACCTCAAAGGCGGTATGAACGTGATTCTCGAAGTGTCCGTGCCCGACGTGGTGAAAAACCTCGCTGGTAGCGGTGCTGAAGACCCTAAAGTGAAGAAAATCATTGCCGAAGCACAAGCAGAAGCTGCTAAGTCTTCTGACAACTTCCTCGATGTCTTCGTGAGCAAGTACCAGAAGGAAGTAGGCGCCAACCAACTCGGTGGGCTCTTCTCACTTCGTCTTAAAGAAGATGGTATCACTCCTAGCAGCACAGACGCACAAGTGAAGGCTGCACTCGAGAAGGAAATCAAGGCTGCAGTGAGCAACTCTTACCAAGTGGTACAACAACGTATTGACCGCTTCGGTGTGGCTCAGCCCAACATCCAAATCCTTGAGGGTCGTGGACAAATGGGTCAAATCATGGTGGAAATGCCTGGTATCAAAGAACCCGAACGTGTGCGCAAACTCCTCCAAGGTAGTGCAAACCTCGAATTCTGGGAAACTTACACCCTTGGCGAAGTTCAGGGTGCACTCCAAGCTCTCGACACTCGTTTGGCACAGATTAACTCTGGCAAAACTTCTACAGACTCTACGAAAGTAGACAGCACACAGACAGCACAAAAGGCTGAACCTGTGACGCAAAAGGTTTTGGCATCATTCAAGGCGAACAGAGCAGCACTCAACAAGGAAGGTGCTTCTGCAAAAGAAGATGCAGCTCGCGCACAAATGCTCAAGCAACATCCCCTCCTCGCTGTTATGCAACTTGGTCATCCTAAATCTGCAATCGTAGGTTATGTGCGCGCCACAGACACTGCTGCAGTGAACAAGGCTATCCATTCAGAGGTAGCAAAGGAAATCCTTCCTGCTGACCTCAACCTTGCTTGGGGGGTAAACGCAGAAAAGGGTGTTTATGAACTCTATGCGCTTCGTCGCAACAATGGCGGTGCTGTACTCGCTGGTGAAGTGGTAGAAAACGCAAAGGACGACTTCGACCAATACCACAAGCCTGTGGTTTCCATGACCATGACACCGGAAGGTGCGCGCGAATGGGCTACTGTGACTCGCAACAACCTCGAGAAGGCTGTGGCTATCGTGCTTGATGGCGTGGTGTATAGCGCACCAAACATCAAAAACGAAATCAACGGTGGTCAGTCACAAATCAGCGGTAATTTCACTACTCAACAAACTCAAGACTTGGCGAACGTGCTCAAGAGTGGTAAGATGCCTGCTCCCACCAACATCGTTCAAGAAGAAACTGTTGGACCAAGCCTCGGTGCAGCATCTATCCAAGCTGGTTTCACCGCTTGCGTGGTAGCCTTTGTGCTCTTGATGGTCTTCATGTGCGCTTTCTATGGCGTAATCCCTGGTATGGTCGCTAACATGGCGCTCATCCTCAACTTCTTCTTCACCTTCGGTGTGCTCACCTCCTTCCAAGCTGCGCTCACATTGAGCGGACTTGCGGGTATGGTGCTCTCACTCGGTATGGCGGTGGACGCTAACGTATTGATTTACGAGCGTACGAAAGAAGAACTCCGCGCTGGCAAGAACATCAAACAAGCTCTTGCTGATGGTTACGGCAACGCATTCTCTGCGATTTTCGACTCTAACCTCACGTCTATCATCACTGCGATTATCCTCTACAACTTCGGTACAGGTCCTATCCGTGGCTTCGCTTTGACACTCGCCATCGGTATCGTAGCCTCATTCTTCACCGCTGTTTGGCTCACTCGCATTGCTTACGAACACTTCCTTGACAAAGACAAGTGGCTCAATCTCACCTTCACAACAGGTCTCTCTAAGAAGTTCCTCACCAACACCAATTTCGGTTTCATGAAGATGGCTTCTAAGACGAACATCCTCGTGGCTATCCTCGTGGTGGGAGGTGCTGTGTCATTGGCAACTCGTGGTCTCCAACGCGGTATTGACTTCACTGGTGGTCGCAACTACGTAGTGGAATTTGAACAGAAGGCAAATCCCGAAAAAGTGAAGAAGGCAGTAGAAGACGAAATTGCCAAGACTGGTCAAACGGGTACGGTGAACGTGCTTTCTATTGTGACCACACAAAACCCTGCACTTCGTATCTCTACTTCTTACAAGATTGACCAAAACGATGAAAAGGTAGACCAAGAAGTAGAACAACTCATCTGGCGCGCGCTCCACAACAACAAGTTGGTGAATGCAGACTACGCAACCTTCAAGGATCGCGACAACCGCAAGGGTGGTTCTATCATCTCTGCACAGAAGGTTGGTCCTAGCGTGGCAGCTGACCTCACTCGTGGTGCTATCATCAGTGTGATTCTCTCGCTCATCGCCATCTTCATTTACATCCTCTTCCGCTTCCGCAGCGTGGCGTTCTCAGTGGGTGCAATCGTGGCGTTGGCAGTAGATACCTTCATCATCATCGGCATCTACTCTGTGTGCTGGGGCTTCTTGCCCTTCTCATTGGAAGTAGACCAGACGTTCATCGGTGCTATCCTCACCGTGATTGGTTATTCGATCAACGACAAGGTGGTGGTGTTCGACCGTATTCGTGAAAATATCGGTCTGTTCCCCACTCGCGAACCCGAACGTCTCTTTAATGACTCCATCAACAACACGCTCACGCGTACGATTATGACCTCATTCACTACCCTCTTGGTGCTCCTCTGTATCTTCTTCCTCGGTGGTGACGCGATTCGCTCATTCTCGTTTGCTATGATTCTCGGTGTTGTCGTTGGTACACTTTCTTCTATCTTCATGGCTGCACCTATCGCTTACAAGATCTATGGTCGCCGTCAAACGAAGAAGACCGCAAAAGCATAACGACTCCAAGATTTTCCCATAGTGCTCGCATTGTCAACATTTGGGAAATCCTGATACATCTTTCATCTCCCACTCCTCACCTCCGAGGAGTGGGAGATTTTTCTATACCCCATCCTATCTTCACAACAGCACTTGCTATTGAACACACAAAACAAGGTATTTTGTTTCATCATATATTGCTTCTAGCAACTCGCCAACAAGAGGTGCCCCATCAAAGAACAGAGATTTCGCTGTGAAGCTGAGAGAAAGCCGTTCAAGGTGTGTACATTCCTCTTCTGTCAATGACAAGAAAGGAGAATGGGGTGTAATGTTAAAAAGCGAGTTATAGTGTGGCAGTCCCCACATATTTTGTATTTTTGCAGCAAATTACCCTCATTCTACCCTTTTCTCTGCAAGAAGAGGGGTAAACCCTGCATACCGTCTCACAATGAGTAAGCGAAAACCACGCAACAACGGACGTTTTGGATACGTCACCGCCGGCATCAGCACCACCTTAGTGTTGATTCTTGTGGGCACAGTTGTCTTCTTTGGCACCATGGCAGACAATCTTAGTCGCGCCTTGCGTGAGAACTTCACCGTCGAGGTGCTGCTCTCCGACAGTCTCAACCATGACCAAGCCTATGATCTTCAAACGTCGCTCAAGCAACAACCCTACACGCGCAGCATTTCCTATGTCTCCAAGGAAAAGGCGACAAAGTTGCAGAGCGAGGCTTTGAACATCGACCCCAACGAATTCTTAGGTTATAGCCCCATTCCAGCTTCCTTTGAACTTCATCTCAAAGCGGAATATGCCGACACCGACTCGCTCAAAAAGTTTATGCCCAAGTTGCAAGTCGACGAACGCGTGGTGGACGTGGTGTATCCCGAAGATTTGATGCAAAACATCAACAGCAACATTAACAAGGTGAGCATCGTGCTGCTCATCGTGGCTGCTTTGCTGGGCTTTGTCAGCCTTGCGCTCATCAACAACACCCTGCGCATGAGCGTTGCCAAGCGTAGACATTCCATTCAAATCATGAAGCTCGTAGGGGCACAATGGAGTTTCATTCGTCGTCCCTTCCTCTGGCAAGCCTTCAACATAGGTTTTTGGGCGGGTCTTGTGGCTGATGCTGTGCTTTATGGCGGCATGTATGGTTTGATGACTTGGGATAAAGAGATTTCTACCCTCATCACTCCCACGGTGATGTTGGTGACTTTGGTGAGCGTGCCTTTGATTGGTGTGATTCTCACCGTCATCAGTGCCTTCTTCTCCGTGAACAAGCACTTGGGCATGAGTCGCCACGAGGCATACCTCTATTAACCCCCTTCCAAAGATTGCACACCGCAATTCCTATTCTCCAAAGAGGATGCTCACACTTGTGATAAAAGGGGATGAGTTTCTCTACTGGATTCAACCTATTGGTCTAAGACTCGGCGCGCTTCTTGCGAGGTATGCGCTCAGTCATTGACTGTTTTTCCTCTCTCTACAACTCTGCTAAATTCTGCGCCATGCAAAAGAAACAGCAATTCGCATTTTCAGCCATCAATTTCTATCTTTTGGCTGTTTCCATTGTCACTGTGCTCATTGGTTTTGTGCTGATGAGCGGAAAAGGTAGCCCCAACACGCATTTTGACCCCGCTATCTTTAACAACACACGCACTGTCGTGGCTCCCATCATCTGCTTTGTAGGCTATCTTTTCATGATAGTCGCCATCCTCTATCGTCCAAAGGCGAAGAACGAGGCGGAAAATCCTCAACAAGCTCAGACCGCAAACGACACACAAGCGAAAGTTGTGGTAACCCTCGAGACAGACGCTCCCCTTCAAGCCACTTCCTGCGCTACAACCTCTGCTGAAGCATGAATCTCCTAGACCTCATTATCATCTCGATTGTCGAAGGACTCACTGAGTTTCTCCCCGTTAGTTCTACAGGACACATGATGATTGCAGAAGGATTGTTGGGCGTCGAAATGACGACTTTCGTGAAATCCTTTACTGTCATCATTCAGTTGGGCGCAATCCTAGCTGTAGTGGTGCTCTATTGGCGCAAGTTTTTCTATCCATCGGCTGATGCACTGGGAAAACAAACGTCAGCAGAAGGAGCTTCTGTCCAAGCCTCACAAGGTACATCACGTTTTGAGCAATGGTGGTCGCGCATTTGGCGCTTTTACCTCAAACTCATCGTAGGCGTATTGCCTGCAGTGGTGGTGGGATTGACTCTGAAAGATGTGATTGATCAAAACCTAGAGAGTGTAACCATGGTAGCTGTGATGCTCATCATTGGTGGCGTGTTCATGCTTTTCTGCGATCAGATCTTTGCCCCCAAAGACAAAGCCGCAGTAGAAACCCTTTCGCACACCCCCCTGACCTATCGTCGCGCTTTCATGATTGGACTTTATCAGTGCATTGCAGCGGTGCTTCCTGGCACTTCTCGCTCCATGGCTACCATAGTGGGCGGCATGCAACAAAAGCTCACACGCAAGATGGCAGCGGAGTTCTCTTTCTTCCTCGCCGTTCCCACCATGTTTGGGGCTGCTGTGAAGGAAGTCTACGACCTCATGAAACATGGGGCAGACGTCACCCTTGCAGATGGCACGGTGCAACACCTCACTGGTGCGCAAGTGCTCACGGCGGACGGCAACCTCACCACGCTCCTCTTGGGCAGCCTCATCGCCTTTGTAGTGGCGCTTATGGCAGTAAAGTACTTCATTCACTACATTGCACGCTATGGGTTCCGCGCTTTCGGATGGTATCGCATCATAGTGGGCGCAGTGATTTTGGCTTTGCCCCTCTGCGGAATTAAACTCCAGACCGAAAACGAAAGCCAAACAGCTACTCCTCACACGGAGTCTGCTGCACAAAGTAGCACTAACACTCACTCTCAGCGCACTATCTCTACATCTCAGCGCACAATAACAGCAACGTAACGCCCTGCATGAACTTTTTAACTGGACAAATCCTCACCTTCGACAAGCCACTCGGGCTGACTTCTTTCCAACTGGTGGCAAAAGTGCGCTGGTTGCTCACTCGCGCCATGGGTGGAGTGAAAATTAAAGTGGGACATGCGGGCACTCTCGATCCACTTGCCTCTGGCGTGATGGTGGTGTGCACAGGACGTGCCACCAAACAAATCGACACGTTGCAAGCTGGCGTGAAAGAATATATCGCAACGCTCCGATTGGGAGCTACCACTCCTAGTTTTGATCTTGAGCATCCTATAGACCACACTTACGCCACTTGCCACATCGCCCACCAATTAGTGGAAACCCAACTTAAGAAGTTCATCGGTGACATTTGGCAAACTCCTCCTGCTTTCTCCGCCGTTAAAGTTGACGGCAAGCGTGCTTATGATTTGGCTCGCAAAGGAAAGGAAGTGGAACTCAAACCCAAGCTCTTGCGCATCGACGAACTCGAACTCTTGGATTGTGCCTTGGCAGGTGCAGAAAAGTTCTTGACCATCCGTGTGGTCTGTTCCAAAGGCACTTACATCCGTGCATTGGCACGCGACATCGGCGAAGCCCTCGGCAGTGGTGCTCATCTCACCTCGCTTCGACGCACTCGCGTGGGCGACTTCCGCGTGGAAGACTGCATGCAACTCGACGATTTCGAAGGTTGGCTAGCACAGCAAACCATAGAAACCGAACTTCCTCAATAAAATTCTTCATCTAGAAGTGCACCCACTGCCCACAGCAATGACGAGAGTGCCGCACTTCTCATACCCCCAATTATATCTCACTTATGAAACTGTCTCAATTCAAGTATAAGCTCCCTCAAGAGAAGATTGCAGAATACCCTGCTCCCCATCGCGATGACTGCCGTATGCTAGTGCTCCATCGCAAGACGGGGGAAATTGAACACCGTGAGTTCAAAGATTTCTTGGAGTATTTCGATGAAGAAGATGTCTTCGTGTTCAACGACACCAAGGTCTTTCCTGCTCGCCTTTACGGCAACAAGGAGAAGACGGGTGCCCGCATAGAAGTGTTTCTCCTACGCGAACTCAACCGCGACCTTCGTCTTTGGGATGTTCTCGTAGATCCAGCGCGTAAAATCCGTATTGGCAACAAGCTCTACTTTGGAGAAGACAACTCCATCGTGGCTGAAGTTATCGACAACACCACAAGCCGCGGTCGCACCTTGCGATTCCTCTACGATGGTGATCACGATGAGTTCCGCCAACAACTTTATGCACTTGGCGAAGCTCCCATTCCTCATGAAATCATCAAGCGTCCTTCTGAACCCGAAGACTTGGAACGTTTCCAATGCATCTTCGCCAAACACGAAGGCGCGGTCACCGCTCCCACTGCAGGCTTGCACTTCAGCAAGAATATGATGAAGCGCATGGAGATCAAGGGCATCGAATCTGCTTTCGTCACCCTCCACTGTGGTTTGGGCAACTTCACCCAGACTGACGTGGAAGATCTCACCAAACACAAGATGTACAGCGAGCAAATGTTCGTGCGCAAGGAGTGCTGTGAGATGGTCAATACCGCAAAGGAAAAGGGACGCAAGATTTGCGCCGTAGGAACTACCGTGCAACGTGCCCTTGAAGCTAGTGTGAGCACAGAAGGTCGCATCAAAGAATTTGAAGGCTGGACGAGCAAGTTTATCTTCCCTCCCTACGATTTCTCGGTGGCTGACGCTATGTTCTCCAACTTCCACATGCCTGAGTCCACACTCCTCATGCTCACGGCAGCCTTTGGTGGCTACGAACACGTGATGAATGCCTACGAAGTGGCTTTGAAAGAAGACTATCGCTTCGGCACCTTCGGCGACGTCATGCTCATTGTTGATTAAAAACTCATCGGTTTCTATGCACATACACATCGCCTTTGGTGCCAACCTTGGCGACCGCGAGGAGAACATTCACCAAGCTGTGCAACTGATGTCGCAGCAAGTGGGACCCCTTGTCCGCTGTTCCTCTCTCATCGAAACAGCTCCCGTGGACATGCTCACCGACAACGCCTTCCTCAACGCTGTTGCCATCTTCGACACAAAACTCTCTCCTGGACGCATCCTCCAAATTGCCAAACGTATCGAACGACAACTCGGACGTGAGCGCAAGAGTGAAGGAGGGGAGCACTTTGATCGTCCCATCGACATCGATTTGTTGCAATATGGTGATCACCACATTCACAACCGCGATTTAGAACTTCCCCACCCTCGCTTGGCAGAACGCGACTTTGTGTTGCGTCCCCTTGTCGAAATTGACCCTGATGGCGAATACGCAGGCGAAGGCGGTGGAACCTTCCGCCAACTGCTCGATAAGCTCACCCCAGATTATCATTTGGCTTTCCCCACAGAGCCCTCACTCTCTGACCTAGACAGTATCAATCATCTGTTACCACAACTCACTCCAGGTAGAAAACTCGACTGGGCTTCGCTGGAACGCATCGTTCACCATCCCGATGTCCATCTCATCTTGGTGCACGCCAATCGTTCGGGCGAAATGCTGGTGGTGGGTATGGCTACGCTGTGCATGATGTACACACCCACTGGCACAAAAGCCTATGTGGAGGACGTAGTGGTCGATGAATTGCATCGGGGCAAAGGCTTGGGTCGTCGCCTCATCCGCGCAGCCAAAGACCTCGCTGCTGAGCACCGCGCCATCACACTCCACCTTACCTCCCGACCAGAACGCGTGGCAGCCAATGCACTCTACGTGTCGGAAGGCTTTGAGCGCAGAGAAACCAACGTCTATTGCATTCGATTGTAAAAGAAAGGCGCAGCACAATCGCACGCTCTGTGTCTATTCAAGACACAACTGCAATGCTGACACCCATCAAAGTCCTCACCTCATGTCCAACGTCAACGAAGCTCTCGACGATTACGTAGCGAGTCACACCTCAGCAGCGCACCCCTATCTCTATCAACTCTATCGCGCCACGCACACGCAGCTCATTCGTCCGCGCATGGCGAGTGGTCCACTCCAAGGACGTTTGCTCACCATGCTCTGCCAGATGCACCAACCTCAGACTGTTGTAGAGATTGGCACGTATTCTGGCTATTCTGCCCTGTCGATGGCAGCTGGTATGCCGCAAGGAAGTGTGCTCCACACCTTTGAGATCAATGACGAACAAGAGGATTTCACGCGCCCATGGCTAGAAAACTCACCTTGGTCTTCCAACGTTGACATCCACTTCCACATCGGAGAAGTTGAAAAACTCCTCCCACCACTCCATCTCACCATAGATTTAGCATTCATCGATGCCAACAAGCGCGACTATTGTGCTTATTTCGACCTTCTCTTCCCCATGATGCGAGTAGGAGGTTTCCTATTAGCCGACAACACCCTTTGGGATGGACATGTGGTAGAAGCCGAACGCAACGACGCGCAAACCGAAGGCATTCGCACCTTCAACGACAAGATGGCAGCTGATTCACGAGTGGAAACTCTCATTCTTCCCCTTCGTGATGGACTCTCCCTCATTCGCAAGGTGAGCGACTAATCTGCAGCGAATCGAATTGGACAAAGCACACGAGGCATTTCCCCATTGAGTGTACAAACATCACACACGCCATGCACGGTAATTGCGCTAAGGATAAAACTTATCGCGAAGTTTCCACTCAATTCTCTGCCATCGTTTCCCGTTCCTTCCATATACTATCAATCATATTCTCATGGAATCTACAAGACAACAAAAAATATCGCGACTGCTTCAGAAAGAGCTGAGCGAAATCTTCCTTTTACAAACTAAATCTATGGCAGGCACGCTTGTTTCAGTGAGCAAGTGCTACATTAGCCCCGACATGAGCATCTGCCGCGCCTATCTCAGCGTCTTCCCCTCGGAGCGCAGCGAAGAGATTGTGGCAAACATCAACGGCAATGTCCCAGCCATTCGATTTGAACTCGGCAAACGCGTGCGCCATCAGCTCCGCATCATCCCCGAACTCAAGTTCTTCGTAGACGATAGCTTGGACTATCTCGAAAACATCGACCGACTCTTGCAACAATAAGTTGTGCCGATCCCTACTCAGCGTAGGACAGTCGTAGGAAATCATCCGTACATCAAGGCTAGAAACTAGTGCCACGCTGCTCAATAGCCAGCTTTTCAGCGCATCACAAGCGATTTCATCCATGTCACTCACCAACATCATTGCTCTCCGCTATCTCTTCTCCAAGAAGAGTCACAACGCCATCAACCTCATCTCGGCGATTGCCGTGGGGGGAATTGTAGTGGCGACAGCCGCCATGGTGTGCACGCTCAGCGTGTTCAATGGTTTTCGCGATCTCATCGGAAGTCTCTACACCACCTTCGATCCCCAGATTGTGGTAGTACCCTCTACGGGCAAATATGCACCAGAGGACGACATGGTGCTTCAAAAAGTACAGCAACATCCTGCCGTGGCAGCTAGCAGTGCCACGCTCGAACAGAATGCGCTCATTCTCTTTCGCGGTCACCCTTTGGTGGTCTACATCAAAGGTGTCGACAAAAACTTTGAGAAAGTCACTGCCATCCGCTCCATCTTAGTCAATCCCAAGCGCAAACCTTTTGTCCTCTCCGCTGCCGGCGTGGAATATGGGGTGCTGGGTCAAGGACTAGCACAGCAAATTGGCACACTCGATTTTGAACAACTCCAGATTTGCGCCCCACATGACGGTGAGCGCATCAATCTTGCCAACCCCATCGAGTCCTTCTCGGTGCAAGACCTCCACAGCAGTGGGATGGCGTTCAATGTGAATCAGCGAAAATATGACGAAAGCTACATTCTCACTTCCAAAACCTTTGCTGAAGATCTCTTTGAAAAGCCAGGTCAGCTCTCGTCGCTCGAACTAAAATTAAAGCCCAATGCAGACCTCCAAGCTGTGAAGGAGGAATTGCGCCACATTGTGGGCAATCGCTACAAGGTGCTCGATCGCATGGAGCAACAAGCCGACGTGTTCAACATCATGAACGTGGAGAAACTCATCGCTTATGTCTTTCTCACCTTCATTGTCCTCATTGCTTGTTTCAACATCATCTCTTCGCTCTCCATGCTCATCATAGAGAAACGCGATGATGCTGAGACCTTGCGTCACCTAGGACTCTCTCACAGCCGAATCCGGGGAATTTTCGTCCGCGAAGGCATGTTCATCTCCACCCTCGGAGCCTTACTAGGTTTAGCACTTGGCGGAGGGCTCTGCTGGCTACAACAAGAATACGGAATCATTAAGTTTGGAAGCGGACAGAATTTCATCATTCCTGCCTATCCCGTCAGCGTGCATCTCACCGACATCGCCCTCATCTTGGCGACCGTCATCGGAGTGGGTTTCCTCTCAGTTTGGATACCTGTGCAGGTGCTCACCAAACGCTTGCTGCAATAATAGAAATCTCCCACAAAGTCACAGCAAGACATTGATAAGCAGAGATACTGCACCAATGCTGCACAGATTTCGCTCCATCATTGTTCTATCTGACTCATCACACATCAACATATACATATCACACCTCAATATGTCTGAAAGAAAAGTACGCGTGCGCTTCGCACCCAGCCCCACAGGTCCTCTACACATCGGCGGCGTTCGCACCGCGCTCTACAACTATCTCTTCGCTCGCCAACATGGTGGCGACCTCGTGTTCCGCATCGAAGACACCGACTCCGCGCGTTTTGTGCCAGGAGCTGAGGACTACATCATTGAATCTTTCAAATGGCTCGGCATCCAATTCGATGAAGGCGTGAGCTTCGGTGGCGACAAAGGTCCCTACCGTCAGAGTGAACGTCGAGAAATCTACAAGAAATACGTAGATCAACTCCTTGCTGAGGACAAGGCATACATCGCTTTCGACTCTCCCGAAGACCTCAATGCTGCTCGCGAAGCCACAGCCAACTTCCAATATGATGCTTCCACACGTGGCAACATGTGCAATTCTCTCACCCTTTCTGCAGAAGAGGTGGAACAACGCATTGCACGTGGCGACCAATACGTAGTTCGTTTCAAAATCCAACCTGGCGAAGATGTGCATGTAGACGACTTGATTCGCGGTGATGTGGTCATCAATTCCACGATTCTCGACGACAAAGTGCTCTACAAAAGCGCAGACCAGCTCCCCACCTATCACTTGGCGAACATCGTAGATGACCACTTGATGGACATCTCTCACGTGATTCGTGGTGAAGAGTGGCTGCCTTCTGCTCCACTCCATGTGCTGCTCTATCGCGCTTTCGGATGGGAAGACACCATGCCCCGCTTTGCTCACCTTCCCCTCCTCTTGAAGCCCACCGGCAATGGTAAGCTCTCTAAGCGCGATGGCGACAAATTGGGCTTCCCCGTCTTCCCCCTTGAGTGGCATGCTGCAGATGGCACTGTTAGCAGTGGTTATCGCGAAAGTGGTTATCTCCCACAAGCCGTGGTCAACTTCCTTGCCCTCCTCGGTTGGAATCCTGGTGATGATCAGGAAATCCTTTCTATGGACGAATTGATTGAGAAATTCGACCTCAGCAAGTGCTCCAAAGCAGGTGCTAAGTTTGACTACGTGAAGGGTTGGTGGTTCAACCGCGAATATCTCCTCGCCGCTCCTGCCGAAACCCTCGCTCCTCAGTTGGTAGACATCCTTGCTCAGCACAACATCACTGCTTCTGCGGAGCAAGCTGCTGCTGTGATTGAGATGCTCAAGACCAAGAACATTGAGTACATTGATGCACAAAGTGGACAAACCAAGAAGCGCAATGTGAGCTTTGTGGCTGATCTCTGGCCGCTCTGCGACTTCTGCTTCCTCGCTCCTACGACCTTCGACAAGGAAGATAAGTTCGTTCGTAAAAACTGGAAAGAGGATAGTGCAGCTGTCATGGCACAAGTGGCAGAACGTCTCGAAGCACTCGCCGATTTTTCTGCCGACAGTCAAAAGGCAGCCATCGATCCTTGGTGCGAAGCAGAAGGCGTAAAACCCTGGAATGCTTGGCGCGTAGCCCTCGTTGGCACTGGTAAAGGCCCCGATATGTACGAACTTTCAGCATTCCTCGGCAAAGAAGAAACACTGCGCCGTCTGCGTTTTGCCATCGAACAATTGGGATAACACTGCATGTATAGCTTAGGTATTTATCTCTACGCCCTTCTTGTGCGCCTTGTGGCGGCCCTTGGTCACCGCAAGGCGCGCGCTATGGTGCGTGGACAGCGCGACACTTGGCGCATCCTCCGTGAGAAAATCGACCCTACTGCACGATATGTGTGGTTTCATGCCGCATCTTTGGGAGAGTTTGAACAAGGACTCCCCCTCATCGAACGCCTACGCCGTGAACAACCCTCGCGCAAGATTCTCCTCACCTTCTTTTCGCCTTCTGGCTATGAAGTGCGCAAAGACTACAAAGGAGCTGACGTGGTGTGCTATCTTCCCTTCGACAGCCCCACCGCTGCGAGACGTTTCATCAAATGGGCGCGCCCTGAGATGGCATTCTTCATTAAATATGAGTTTTGGCGCAACTACATCGACGTCCTCTCCAAGAAGTCTATCCCGATCTACAGCGTGAGCAGCATTTTTCGCCCTGGTCAAATCTTTTTCCGCTGGTATGGTCGCAAATATGCCCGTTGTCTACGCCGCATCACGCACTTTTTCGTCCAGAATGAACGCTCTGTCGAACTCCTTCGCACCATCGGTGTGCAAGACAATGTGACCATCGTAGGAGACACGCGCTTCGATCGTGTCATTGACATTCGCAACGCCGCCAAACCCCTCCCCATCGTGGAACAATTCATACGTCCCACAGATGGCAATACTTCACAACCCTTTGTACTGGTGGCAGGAAGTTCATGGCAACCCGATGAAGATATTCTTCTAGACTACGTCAATCGCCATCCAGATCTCCGACTCGTCATCGCTCCACATGTGGTGAACGATGCACACATTCAGGAAATCGAACAAAAACTCACCACTCCTGCTCTGCGTTATTCGCAAGCTACGTTGGAGAATGTGGACGATTATCGTGTACTCATCATAGATGGCTACGGATTGCTCTCATCGATCTACCGCTATGCTACAGTAGCTTATGTAGGTGGTGGCTTTGGTGTAGGCATCCACAACGTGCCCGAGGCAGCTGTCTACGGCATTCCTGTCATCATCGGTCCCAATCACCAACGATTTGCAGAAGCTGTGGCACTCATCGCCAATGGAGGATGTAAAAGCATCAAGAACGCTGAGGATTTCTCCGTCATTATGGATGATTTCTTGGAAAATCCTGCGCACATCGCCCAAGCTGGAAGCGCAGCAGGCGACTACATTCACCAAAATGCAGGAGCTACCCCCGTGATCTATCAGCACGTCTTTGGCTAATCT
>JABZGM010000260.1 GCA_015259235.1 Alloprevotella sp.
GAAAGAAGAGACGAAGCAGGAACAGAACGGCCAGCACCAGAGCGTTGCAGGAAATGTTTCCGTCTCACATTCTCAGACTTCGTGCATCAAGGTGCATTCTGCTTCTAATTCTACTCCTTCTCACCAGACTACCATGTCTTCTAGTGAAGAAAAGCAAGATGTCATGAGTAAGGTCGTCTTCTGCAAGCCGAAGATGAGATGAATCGTCCCCAAAAAGATCCATGCAACATTAGCTATTGATTTACCCATATCTTACGAATAGGTTGAATTAAAGTCTCTAATAACCGAACGTCATCAGTGACAATTCGGGCCTTTCCTGTCATTTCTTGTGAAAGTGGCAATCGTTTGTGATAAGAAGTGACCAATCCTCGAGGCAGTTCTACTTCTACAACATAATTTTTCGTTTCATCTGGTGTCAATGAAAGGCGTAACACCTTACCCTCAATCACACCATATTCATTTTCAGGAAAGTTGTCTAAGGCTATGTTCACTCTTTGTCCTTGTCTCACTCTACCTGAGCCATGCGCTGGGAGTGTGGCACGCGCAATCAAACCAGAAATGCTTGTCGGAACAATCGTAAAAGCCACCTTTCCTGCTTGCAATTGTTGATTTTTAGTCCAATAATTAGTGAAAGTGACTTTTCCAGTAATAGGGGCAAGAAGCAAGTAGTTCGACTTCCAAGCATTGGTGGCAGCTTTTAGTTGGTCGATACGTGTGTACAAAGCTGTGAGTTGCTGATTGAGTTCTCGACTATTTTGAAGTTCCTGCTCATCTATGTCTGTTTGTAGCTGCAAACCTTGCATCGTCTGATTACGTTCAGAAGCTTCTGCTTGTGCAACGCTCATCTTCATTTGCAATGTTTGCGCTTCACTCCTTTCAAGCTCTTCGGTTGAAATCAACTTCTGATTATGTAATTGCTTGTCTCGTTGCGTGCTCTTTTGTTGCAATTCATATTGTCTCTGTGTTAGCTGCTTCAGTTGCTTCAGGTGTTTAATCTGTTGTGTGTTGGTTACTAAGCTCTTTTTCATCGTGGCGAGCTTATGTGAATGCGACAATATAAAATTCAGCTGCTGATAAGCTGATAATTGCGTTAGTAAAGCTGCATAATCATTTTGCAAATCCCCTAGTTGCCAATTGTGAGTACGAGTTGAAAGATTTTGTTGTTGTTCAAGTGAATTTCTCAACGTGTCAATCCATCGTTCTAACTCAATCACGTCCTTTCGTCTAGCTGTATTTTCTAGCACACCCAAACAGACACCTTTCTCCACATAATCTTGGTTGGCAACAAGTAGTTCTGTGAGACGTCCTGATGTCTTAGACATCACTTGTGCTGGTGGTGTGGACGAAGTGATGGCAACTTCGCACTCTATGATTTGCGGAGACTTAAAATACCAACTTCCTATGAACAAGAGTATAAGAATGGCGAGCAGTAGGTAAACTCCCATTTTGCGCAGTCCATTGGGCGTATCTTGCAGTACTTCTTCTACCTCTTCACTATGTGCGTAGAGCAGTTTCTTTTCTTCTTCTTTATCTAGCATAGTTTAGCTTCCCAGTTCCAATTGATTCTTAATCAAAGCGTAGTACGCACCTTTTTGTGCCGTAAGCTCAGCATGAGTACCTTGTTCTACGATGCGTCCTTGTTCCATGACAACGATGTTGTCAGCGTGCTGTACAGTGCTAAGTCGGTGTGCCACAATTACCACAGTGCGTCCTTGGTTAAAAGCCTTTAGATTCTCGATGATTTGATGTTCATTAGTGGCATCCAGTGCATTTGTTGCTTCATCAAAAAAGAGAAAAGCAGGTTGTTTGTAGATGGCTCGTGCAATGATAAGCCGTTGTTTTTGCCCTTGGCTCAACCCTTTGCCTTCCATACCAATTTTAGTGCTGTAGGTGAGTGGAAGCCCGTCGATATAACTTTTGATGTTGGCCATATCTACAGCTTCATAGAGCCTATGCTTGTCTATATATTCCTCTCCCACAGCTATATTAGCGGCAATCGTATCAGAGAAGATGAAGCCTTCTTGCATCACTACACCCACATTCATGCGCCACACTCGCGGATGAATATTTTGCAAAGGAGTGGCTCCTACAAGAATTCTACCCTTGTTGGGAATATAAAATCCCAACATCAGTTTGACAAGGGTGGTCTTCCCACTACCGCTTGCCCCCACAATGGCAGTGGTTTTACCAGCAGGAATCACTAAGTCTATCCCCTCAAGTGCATAGTCTCTGTCGGCACCGTCATAGCTAAACCACACGTTGTCCAATTGTATAGCCCTATTTTCGGGCAATTCAGTCAGCATGCTCTCTATGTTTTCAACCTCATTTTTGCGTTCATGTACTTCGCTGAGTCGCTCAAGGCTAATCTTTGCGTCTTGAAATGATTGTGCTAAACCGATGAATTGACTAATAGGAGCGGATAATTGCCCTGTGAGATAACTTACTGACATCATCATGCCAAGCGTCATATGCCCTTCTACCACGGCAACAGCTGCAAGGTAACTAATAATCAGATTCGTTACCTGTGAGAAGAGAGAAGAACCCACTTGTTGATATTGGCCTAAAGCAAGCCCTTTCATACTAATTTTGAAGAGCTTTACTTGTATGCGTTCCCATTTCCAGCGCTTTTGCTGTTCGCAGTTGTTTAGCTTGATTTCTTGCATGCCCGTAATAAGCTCTATCATATTGCTTTGATCTGCGGAAGATTGTGTGAACCTTCGTTGATCGAGCTGCCGACGGTAGTGCATAAAAGCCAACACCCAACAGACATAGAA
>JABZGM010000261.1 GCA_015259235.1 Alloprevotella sp.
TGACGCTGAGGGTCTCTTCCTTGCCGAAGGGGCTAAAGTGCTGCGCGAACTGCTGCCTTTGCTCTCCTGCAAGCTGTTGTGTGCCACAGAAGCATTTCTCGAAACTTGCGAGGAACAACTTCTGAGGCGCGTGGAGGAAATAGTAGTGATCAACCAGCGCGAACTGGAACAGATGTCGCAGCTCAAGACTCCACGACACGGCTTAGCCTTGTTTCACATGCCCCCAGCAGTGGAGACAAAGACGTTGACTGCTGCCACCGAACAACAAATGGTGCTGGCACTAGATGGGGTGCAAGATCCTGGCAACTTGGGCACCATCGTCCGCATTGCCGACTGGTGGGGCATCGACCACGTGGTGTGCTCGCACGACACTGCCGATGTGTTTGCCCCCAAAGTGGTGCAAGCCACGATGGGCGCGATAGCCCGCGTCAAAGTGTCGTATGTGGATTTACCCCAATGGCTCGGAAGCCTGCCCAACAAGGTGGCTGTGTGCGGCACTTTCTTAGATGGAGACAACATCTATGCGGCTCCCCTACCCCACTCTGGCATTTTGGTCATGGGCAACGAGGGCAAGGGCATCAGTGCTGATGTGGAAGCCTCGGTAAATCGCCGTTTGCTCATCCCTAGTTTCCCTGCTCATCGCCCCACTAGCGAGAGTTTGAATGTCGCCATCGCCACTGCCGTTGCCATCGCTGAGTTTCGTAGACAACAAGGCTAGTCTGCGCATTTTTTTTAGCTGAACTTGCCTAGCCCACTCTACAAGCGTGCTTGCTCTCCTGCCCTTCTCTTTTCTCTCTTCCTCTGTAGACTTCTATGTTGCAAATCATCATTTCTGTCGTCTTTTCTTTGCTCTTCATCGGTTGTGCGCTGGTCTATGGACTGTGTCGCACGTGGAGTTTTCGTAAACTCGCACGTTTGGCGCGTCACCAAAGAGACGAGGCACTTCCCTTCGTGGCTCCCACTGCGGGCATCGCTGATGCGCAGCCTTCTGCTCGTGCCACGCGTCCGGAGATATCGATAGTCCTTGCCACCGAAAACGATGATTGGTGGGTGGAACGCCATCTTCCCCTGTGGTTGCAGCAAGAAACGTCTTTCCCCTTTGAGGTGGTGGTGGCAGATGCTTCGGACGCTGAAGACGAAACGCGCAACATCGTGCAGCGACTGCAAAACGACTACCCTAATTTGCGTTTCACCTTTGTGCCACTTACACATCGCAACCTCTATCCACGCAAACTTGCGCTGACTCTCGGGGTGCGCTCGGCACGTGCTCCTTGGGTGGTGGTGGTGACACCTCACAGCCTTCCGGCTTCTCCGCAATGGCTCGAACGCATGAAACAACAATGCACTGAAGATCGTGACGTGGTGGTAGGATATGTAGCTCCCACCAGTGATTGGGCACAACCCAGTACACAACTAAAATCGATGGAATGGCAGGCGTCTAATTTTCGTCTATGGCTGAAGAATCGTCCTGCCAGCTGCGAGGCTTGCAACGTGGCACTTCGCAAAACTTGGGCGGTGGAACAAGGACTCTTCACCGATAGTCTGAATCTCCCTTATGGGGAATGCGCGCTTTTGACCAGCCATGCAGCTACAGACCGCGTGGCATTGGCACTGCACCCTGACAGTTTTGTGCAGCAACCTCTCCCCGATGAACCGATGGCAAAGGACAGCTTGCAGCGAGAACAGCTCTCCCTGCGTCGTCGCTTGGCACAACGCGGCATCCACCCTCTCCGAAGCCAAAAGATAGCCACGACTTTTTTATATGTGAGCATCGCCCTGTTTGTGGTTGTTATTACGTTGCGCACACTCCAAAGCTGGGAAGACGCGAATATCTGGTTCAACCAAACGATTTTTCCCTTGCCCTTCGTGCCCTACGACTATTGGCAAATTCTTTGGGACGCTTTACCCTTGCTCTTCTTCTTGCTGGTGATAATTCAACCCTATCACAGCCAACGCCGCATCCGTCGTATGTTTACGGAAGACCTCGACTAACGTCCTCCCTCAAACATGGCTTTGACTTTTAGTGACCGCCTTTTTTTCCTTCCCATCTTACCACAGCATCTAAGGCTGTAGCCCACTTGATAGGGCACAGAGTTTACCAACAATCTGCCGAAGGTCATGCCCTAACAAGCAAAAGAGTGCGCCCCAAATCTATGTTTGGAGCGTACTCTCTTTCGTTGGTGTCGAGTCACTTATTCGTTAATTCCCTATCGGTCATTAGACGCTAAACAGATTGGGGTTGAACCTCACGAAACGAGTGAGGTTTGGACATAAAAAAAACCAGCAGGAACGAAAGTTCCAACTGGTTTCAATTCTCTCAGTTGCCCAATCAGGGCATGTAATCCTTAGATTACTTGTTTGTAGCTTCGGCTAATTACTTAGCTACGCTGTCAGTTGCAGCAGCAGGAGTTGCAGCAGAGTCAGTTGCAGCTGAATCGTTAGCAGTAGAGTCGTTAGCAGTAGAATCTACAGAAGTAGAATCAGTAGTTGCAGGAGCTTCAGCCTTGTTACCGCAAGAAGCGAAAGAGATAGCTGCGAGAGCTACGAACATGAAAACTAACTTTTTCATTGTCTTTGTGAGTTTAGAGTGAAACAATCAATTGCTATTAAAACAATGCAAAGATACATACTATTTTGGAGCTAGCAAGAGTTCGCCTATTTTTTTTGAAGAAAAAACCACTTCCCCCTTCATTTTTCCACTTAACGCTATTATTTTTACATCTAGACATTGCATTTTTAACACACTGTTTTCTATAT
>JABZGM010000262.1 GCA_015259235.1 Alloprevotella sp.
TCTTTTGCACAAGCTGCGGCACAATGCCCTGAGCTCCTCGATAAGTATTATCACAAGGCAGCGCAACAAGAACCTGCTAATGCTCATAAGAATGTGCAACGCACAGAATATGACGCAGTGACTTTGCTCAACACCTTGCTCGTGCAAGATGGAATTTTGGTGCATCTTGCGGCTGGTGCAAAGCTCGATAAGTCTTTGCAAATCGTCTTCCACACACAGTCTAAGCAACCCATCATGGCAAATCGCCGCCTCCTCGTGGTGGCAGAAGCCGATAGCTATGGTGAAATCTTGATTTGTGAGCACGCAAAGGGATTAAAAGACAGCCTTTCTACACAAGTTACTGAAGTATATTTGGATGAGAAAGCCGCTGTGTCCATCTACAACCTCGAAGAGACGCGCGAAGGTCACAGCCGATTTACCAACATCTACGTTGAACAACAGAAGGAGAGTCGATTCTCTCTCAACAATCTAGCCCTCAGTACTGGAATTTCTCGCACCATGACCAACGCTCGCTTGTTGGGCGAAGGTGCAGACTGCCAAACAGCCGGTATGGCTATCACCGATGGCAAGCAGCATGTAGACAATACCCTCCTTGTGGATCACGTGGCAGAGAATTGTACGTCCGATATGCTGTACAAATACGTGCTCGATGGTGAGAGCACTGCTGTGTTCGCAGGAAAAGTGATGGTGCGTCCTGATGCTCAGAAGACACTGTCACAACAGAGCAGTGCTAATATCTGTTTATCGCCTACGGCACACGTGCATGCCCTTCCTATGCTGGAGATTTATGCTGACGATGTGCGTTGTAACCATGGTGCTACGATTGGTAAACTCGATGAAGGGGCACTCCTGTATTTGCGCCAGCGCGGTATTCCTCTCGCAGAAGCCAAGTTGTTGCTACAACATGCCTTCGTCAACGATGTGCTGCAACGCATCCCCATTGAGGCTCTTCGTGAGCGTTTGTCGCATTTGGTGGAGCTTCGCTTCTGTGGTGAGTTGCATCATTGCCAAGATTGTCACCACTAAGGTGGCGTTGCTGAGTTCAGCAATTCAAATAAACTAAATAATTTTCCGCACTGCTACCGGGTTGAGCCGATGCGGTGCGGAATTCTTTTGACGTGATGTGTGCGCACACTATGGGTTGAGGTCAAAGACTACGTGGATTTATGGCGCACCACTATGATATATTTTTTCTATGTACACCTATCGTCAAGATTTTCCCATACTTTCTAGAGAGGTCTACAAGCATCCGCTTGTTTACTTTGACAATGCAGCTACAACGCAGAAACCGCAGTGCGTGATTGATGCCATTGCGCGCGAATATGCGGAGGTGAACGCCAATGTGCACCGAGGGATTCACTATCTTTCCCAACAAGCTACGGAGTTGCACGAGGCAGCGCGCGAAACTGTGCGCAAGTTTATAAATGCTCGCAGCACGAGCGAAATAATTTTCACGCGTGGCACCACAGAGAGCATAAATCTTGTGGCTTATTCCTTTGGAGAAGCCTTCCTCAAAGAGGGAGATGAAGTGATCCTTTCTGTGATGGAACACCATTCTAATATCGTACCTTGGCAGCTGCTACGTGAGCGAAAAGGTATTGTGATTAAAGTGGTGCCGATGAATGAGGCTGGTGAGTTGGATATGGACGCTTATCGTGCGCTCTTTACTCCTAAAACTCGCCTTGTAAGTATCTGTCATGTGAGCAATGTGTTGGGGACTATAAACCCTGCGCAAGAGATTATCCACATCGCTCACGAAGCTGGGGCTAAAGTGCTGCTAGATGGGGCGCAAAGTGTGCCTCACTTTGCCGTAGACGTGCAAGCCTTAGACTGTGATTTCATGGTCTTCAGTGGACACAAAATCTACGGGCCTACAGGAATTGGCGTGCTTTATGGTAAAGAAGACTTGCTCGACCAACTCCCCCCTTATCAAGGTGGTGGAGAAATGATTGCGCGTGTAAGTTTTGAGCACACCACTTTCGAGCGTCTCCCCTATAAGTTTGAAGCCGGCACACCCGACTATGTGGGTACGCATGCTTTAGCCACTGCGCTAGACTACATCTCTGCTATTGGGATGGACAAAATCGCAGCGCACGAGGACGAACTCACCCAATATGCCATGACTCGTATGCTTGAGGTGGAACGGATGAAGTTTTTCGGCACAGCCGCTGCCAAGACTTCTGTCGTATCGTTCAATGTCGGCGACATCCACCCCATGGATTTAGGCACTCTTCTCGACCGTCTGGGCATCGCCATCCGCACGGGACACCATTGTGCACAACCACTCATGGCGCGCTGTGGTGTGGAGAGCATGGCACGCATCTCCTTCGGACTTTATAATACGCGCGAAGAAGTGGACATCTTCCTCAAAGCCCTTCAACGTGTGGTGGGTATGTTTTAACGCCAATCGGTTATTAGAACGCTATTGTGCGACTCGTTATGGAAAAGAAATTTTTTTCTAACGATTTGCCCCATTGGGCTCGCACAGCTGACGTCTTAGACGTTCTGTGGAGAATCCTCTAACCTTCAGAGATCCTCCTCATTCGAGCGTCCCTACTTGACTTCCAGCGCTCCTCCTTGATTTCCAGTGTTTGATATAGTGCATTTCAAACACTGGGTTTCTTTTTGGCGCTCGATCGCCCTGTTAAATAGCGCATTGGATTGCGTTTTATCCTATAAAAAGTACGACAGAGCAATAGCAATCTTGATTATTTCTTCTCCACTTCGTTTTTGCTGACATCGCAAAATATCGC
>JABZGM010000263.1 GCA_015259235.1 Alloprevotella sp.
GTTTAGCCTATACTCCGCTTCGTATCCTCCGCTAGTTGCTTTTACTTCAATAAAATGTAAAATTTTATCGCTACTTAGTGCGATGATGTCGATCTCGCCAAATTTAGAGTGAAAATTTCTCTCTAAAATGACAAAATATACCTCTGAAATCTACACGGTCAATGCTACGCAAGCGCAGGCTTACGAGCGTTTGGCTGATTTGCGCCGTTTTGAAGCCCTTAAAGCAGCTTTCTCCGACCCTGAGAAGATGCAATATATCTTGCAAAATCTTCCTGCCGACCAAGTGTCGCCCGAGAAACTCGCTGAGATTCGCGAACAAGTAGAGAAGATGCAGTTCACCGAAGACACTATTTCTGCCGATACAAAGGTGGGACCTGTGTCGCTTGCCATCGTGGAGCGCGAACCTTGCAAGTTGGTGAAACTCGTGACGCAGAATTCCCCCGTGAATGCTACGGTTTGGGTGCAACTCGTGGAGAAAGGCACTTACCAAGCGGCACTTAAGGTGACCATCGGTGTGGAACTCAATTTCTTCATTCGCAAGATGGTGGAGAAGCATATCAAAAAGGCGCCCGACGGTTTGGCACAGTTCTTGAGCCAAATTCTATCGGTGGGCTAAACGCTCCATCGCTGGAGATAAGGAATTTTCAGTAAGTTGCGCTAAAATGGCAAATAATGATAGCTTTATTTCGTAAGTGGCAGATTCACCACGGATTTATGGCTGGTGGCATGGCGCTGATATTGGGTGTCGCCGCGACTTTTCTGGCTTGCGATGAGGAGAGCGCTTCGCGCTTTTCGCACCATCGTGCCTTTTTGCGCTTTTCGCCCGTGGCAGCTGCTCCGGTGCTCTCCGCGGCTGTGCATGGAGTGGGGGAGTGGTGCGCTATCACTTATGATGCTTCGCACTACGTTTTCACGAATGCTGCCCAGCGCACGAGCCGATATCCGCGCACGGCACTCGATGCTTATGGGACTCCCACTTCTATTGCTGGTTTTGTGGTGGGCACTCCTGCCTTGCCCGACCTGAGCGGACGGCAGACGGTCGTGGCTTTCGACCTCGTTTGCCCATCTTGCTACCAAGGGGCTTATGTGGAACGTCGACTGTCGTGGAATCCTTCTACACCAGGCACGCTTGTCTGTGGACGTTGCCAACGACATTACGACCTCAACAATGGCGGAACTGTGAGTGTGACCAAAGCGGATGGTCAGCAGAATGTGGCACTTTACCGTTATTCTGCCGCCTACTCCAATCCAACAGATGTTTTTGTCGTGCAAAACTAGCCAAAACATTTGGTCACCTTTCCTAAAATCCTTACCTTTGCATCACATTACGCCTGAATGGTGGAATGGTAGACACGAGGGACTTAAAATCCCTTGGCCATTACGGCTGTACGAGTTCGAGTCTCGTTTCAGGCACCTCCCTTCTGTTGGATTTCCAGCAGGAGGGATTTTTTGTGCCCTCATCTTTTCTGTTAAGGCTTTGCGTCAAAGCACGCTGTCCTTGCTGTATTGTCCGGAAAACAAAAGGAGATGCTGCAAAACGAGTTTTGCAACATCTCCTTGATGAAAGAAGAGCGGTATGTCGCGCATTGGGGAGAGAGGCTCTGTTAGGTCTTTTCCCTCATTGAGGGAATAAGGAGAGAGTGTTCCGTGCTGCGACTACCTTATGTGGAGTGCTTAGGGAAGCCAGACCTTTTTACCATCGCGGATGACAATACCCTTTGCGGTAGTTGCGTCGATACGTTGTCCGGCAAGGTTGTAGGTTGCGCCCATTTCTGCGTTGTTTTCAGTAGCTACCTTAGAGATTGCAGTGGGGTCAACGACTTTGGGGAGCTCGAAATGAATAGAGGATGCGGGAACGTTCTTAGGAATGCGGAGGTAGCAACGATTGGCAGGGATGGTGAGTCCATTGATGATGCTGAATTGAGCATTGCCTTGTGAATTCTGTACAAGTACAAAATACTTAAAGTGCTCCTCATCGCGCTCTGCCCCAGTGAGAGGGTCGGTGGTGCCGTAGAGTTCGCTTACGATAGGGTTTAGGTCATTTGCAGCGCCTACACATTCATAGACTCCTGGTTTGTCTGCAGTAATGAGTACAGGTGTATTAGCAGGGATATTCTTGCTATTGACAAGTTCGAAGTTAATCTCATTAGTAGTAGGGTGACCCTTCATCGTATAGGCATAAACTCCTCTTGGGATACGAACGGGGTAGGGAAGCATCATGGTAGCATAGTTACCATTTTTGAATTCACGTACGTTGAGGTCGTACTTGATCTCTGTATAAAATCCATCAGGTAATTCTCTTGTGTCATACACATGAAGGACAAAGTCTACGATATTACCACGATTGTCAATAATCTTATTGTCACCTCCTGGATCTATGCTATTCCAGTCGATTTTGAAGCGGAGATGATATTCGCCAGGCTTGGTGGGAGCGGTGAAGGATCCGTCCTGAAAGTTGATCTTCCATTGATCACCAGTTTGTTCTACGCCTTGTTTTGTCTTCTTTTTACCATTATATACAGAGGCATAGACCAGTTCGTTGTCTTCCATACTGGTAACATCAAACTTGCTGTTATGATTGCGGTCGAGATAGAGATAACTGTCCATCCAAGCACCATGCCACTTGTACTCAAACTTTACTTCTACTCCAGGGAGAACATAAACTGTCCATCTAGGAATGGCGTAGTTGAAATAAGCCTGATCTTTGGGTAAATCTTTTTTTTCAATAGTTCTACCATTGGG
>JABZGM010000264.1 GCA_015259235.1 Alloprevotella sp.
TGGAAATATATGAAAGGAAAGCACGGAGGTTGGCACTACATGCTGAAAGATGCAGAATTAGAGCGCATCATGAAGCAACAACAAGCAGAGGGTTTCCCCACTTTGATGTTCTATGACAAATCTCATCAACTGGTGAAAACAAAAGTAGGACAGATGAGTGAAGAGGAATTGCGAAGCTTTGTGCAACAAATAGTACGATGATTGAAAGAAAATGCCCCACTTGCTGCTATGGCAAGTGGGGATTTTTTTAGGAACAGGAAAGTTGATTACTTTTCTGTGGCAGGAGCCTTGTCGATCAAGTCGAGGAATTGATCGAGCTTAGGTGTGATGATGATCTGCGTGCGGCGGTTGCGTTGACGACCAAGTTCGGTGTCGTTGGTAGCTACAGGATTGTATTGACCACGACCGGCTGCAGAGAGACGGTTGGGCGCGATGCCGTAGTCGTTTTGCAACACTTGAACCACACTAGATGCACGAAGGGCAGAGAGATCCCAGTTGTTGCGAATGTTGGGGCGAGTGATGGGCACATCGTCGGTGTTGCCTTCTACCAATACCTCAAAGTCCTTGTAGTCACCCAGGATTTTAGCAATCTTGGAGAGGGTAGTCTTTGCACGGTCGTTCACTTCGTAGGATCCCGAGCGATAGAGCATGTTGTCGGCAAGCGATACATAAACTACACCCTTGAGCACTTTGACATCCACCTCTTGGAGTTCGTCGCGAGAGAGAGAACGAGTGAGGTTGTTGGTGAGCACAAGATTGAGGGAGTCGCTCTTGGTCTTTGCCTCCACAAGTTGCTTGATGTATTTGTTGGAAGCGTTGATCTCGTCAACGAGCTTAGAGATGTTGATGCTACCTTGGTTGTTTTGGAGCAAACTCTTGTCGAGAGAGCCTTGGAGGGCGGAGAGTTGACGTTTGAGTTCGGAGTTTTCGCGCTGTGCATCGGCAAGGCGGTCTTCGAGACTCTTGCCGTGTGTGCGCGCTGTGGCGAGGTCTACCTGTGATTGGTTATAGAGTCCTTGGAGGTTGGTGTAATCGCCTTTGAGTTGTTGGAATTCCTTTTTGCTAACGCAGCTACCCATGGAAATCACTGCACCGAGGAAAGCTGCATAGAGAAAAATCTTTTTCATAAGCGTGAGAATATTAGTTGATGTTTTGCGAAAAAACACCTTGTTGTACGAGGGCAAAGGTAAAGTATAAGGTCGATATAACCAAAATATTCTGCGAATTTTGGCAATCTGATGACGAAATCAAGTCTTTTTAGTGGAAATGTCAGGTAAATTTACTTCTCTTGTAGCAGTTTTCTGTCCTTTGGGGTGCTTGTTCTGCTACAAAATCTACGATTTAATGCGGTTTCTATTCGTTTATGCCGTGATTATTTGGTGGTAAGGGTGGAAATTGCTATCTTTGGATGTAATAATAAAGATATAAATATGGCATAACTGATGTTGTCAATGCTTTTGACGACGGAGAGTTCTCCTAAATAATAAAGATACAATGGTAAGGAATTTGATAATGGCTGGTGCGCTAGCCTTTTCTTCACTTATGACTTTTGCACAACAACCCAATACTGCGTGGGAGAGTCTGCCCGTGCCTAGCGCGCCTTGGGTGGAGATGGTCTATGCTCCTGCGGCTACGACATTTCAACTTTGGGCTCCTACTGCTGAACAAGTGCGTTTGCGCTTGTATAAGGATGGCAACGAAGGGAAGGCGTGGAAGACGCTAAAACTAGAAAAAGGTGCTGATGGTACGTGGTCGAAGCCTGTGAAGGGTGATCTCAAAGGAAAGTTTTACACCTTTGAAGTGAAAGTAGATGGTAAGTGGCGCGGAGAAACTCCAGGTATCAATGCTCGCGCGGTGGGCGTGAACGGACAGCGCGCGGCTGTGATCGATCTGAAAGACACTAACCCTGTGGGATGGGAGAAGGACAAAGCGACCTACAGATTGTTTGAAAGTGGCGCCATCTATGAGATGCATCACCGTGATTTCAGTATGAGCGATCAGGCTAATTTCAAACATCGTGGAAAATTTCTCGCTTTGACAGAGAAAGGGGTGAAGACTTTGCATGGAAGTCCTGCTGGGTTGGATCATTTGAAGCGTTTGGGCATTTCTTATGTGCATATTTTGCCTTCGTTTGACTACGCTTCTGTGGATGAAACGAAATTGGACGTTCCGCAATATAACTGGGGATACGATCCTCTGAACTATAATGTGACGGAAGGTTCTTATTCCACAGATCCTTATCAACCCGAAGTGCGCATTCGTGAGTTCAAACAAATGGTTCAAGCACTGCACGAAGCAGGACTGAAGGTGGTGCTAGATGTGGTGTACAACCATACCTTTAACACTGAAGGCTCCAACTTTGAGCGTACGGTTCCGGGCTATTTCTTCCGTCATAAAGCTGATGGAAGTTTGTGCGATGCTTCGGGATGCGGCAATGAAACGGCTTCTGAACGTGCTATGATGCGCAAGTTTATGGTGGAGAGCGTGGAGTATTGGATGAAAGAATACCACATTGATGGATTCCGCTTCGACCTTATGGGGATTCACGACATTGAAACGATGCGCCAGATTCGCAAGGCAGCGGAAAAGATTAACCCCAAAGTGTTGATTTACGGAGAAGGTTGGGCGGCTGGAGCTCCTGCATTGCCTGCCGGCGATGCAGCGATGAAAGCAGAGGTGCATCGCATGCCTGGAATTGCAGCTTTTAGTGACGAATTGCGTGATGCGCTGCGTGGTCC
>JABZGM010000265.1 GCA_015259235.1 Alloprevotella sp.
GCTTGAGGAGCCTGCTCAGCTTTAGGGGCGTCAGCGGCTTGCTCTTCTCCATCGCCCACGGTGTGAGCAGCGTCAGCTTCTTTAGCAGAACGCTTTTCTTCGCGACGATTGTGGAAACGCTTTTCAGCTGCTTCCTTGAGGTTGATGTCGTCGGCGAAGTTCTTTTTCAAGGACGTATATTGTTCTTCGGTGATTTTGGTGTTGAGGGTAATTTCTCCTTCAAAACCATTATCTTTGAGCGCGTCTGCCACGCGTTGGATGGAGACGTTGAGTTCTTTGATTACTTTGTTTAATCTCATGTGTATATTTGGGGTGATGGAAGCAGGCTTGCTAGTTTGACGAGGGTAAAACCCAAATCGGTCATTAGACCGTAAAAGTGCTACTGGAAATGAAATAGATTACTTCCTGTCATCTTTCATTTCCTTGTTGGCATTTTGTTTCTTGTTTGTTCTCGACGTAGCCCGCTACGCCATCGAGCAAACGCAAAAAAACTGCCAACAATCAAATAAAATCTGTTCAGGATCCAATGACCGCTTCGGGATAAATCGGTGAAACATTAGACAGCTGTCGGAGTGTGCCACAAGACTCGCCTTGGGCTATCGCCTTGCGGGGTGCCTTTCTCATCGTTTTCTCGTCATGGTCAGGGAGTTGCCGACGGAGAAAGAGAGGAGGAAGTGCACTGCCCTCCAAACAGCTCTTTGCGGCTCGCCCTAATTTGGTGTTTAGGTCGAGCCGCAGAGGCATTAAGATGCAGGTTCGTCAAACTCAGCGCTAAGCACTGCGAGCAAGTGGTCTACGGTGTCTTCTTCGAGATCGGCTTTTTCGACAATCATGTCGCGAGGTGCATTGAGCACTTCACGCGCTGTGCGCAAGCCCATCTGCTTGATGGCATCGATGACCCATTGGTCGATTTCGTCAGAGAATTCGTCCAAATAGATGTCGTCCACTTCTTCAGCGCCTTCCACTTCGCGGTACACGTCGATGGTGTAGCCGGTGAGCATAGAGGCGAGTTTGATGTTTTGTCCTCCCTTACCGATGGCGAGGCTCACTTGGTCGGGATCGAGGAACACATCGGCGCGTTTTTCCTCTTCGTTGATGACGATGTTGTTCACGCGTGCAGGGTTGAGCGCACGTTGGATGTAGAGCATCGAGTTGGTGGTGAAGGGGATAACGTCGATATTTTCGTTTTTGAGTTCGCGCACGATGCCGCTGATGCGGTTACCGCCCACGCCCACGCAAGAACCCACAGGATCGATGTTGGGGTCGTAGCTTTCGACAGAGATTTTGGCGCGTTCGCCAGGGAGTCGTGCCACATCGTGGAGCACAATCACACCTTCTGCGATTTCTGGGATTTCGCGACGCAGGAGTTGTCGCAAAAACATGGGGCTAGTGCGTGAGAGGTAGATTTTGGGATTACCATTATTGTTGTCCACTCGGTCGATGACGGCTTGCACGCGGTCGCCCTTGCGGAAGAAGTCGCGCGCCATTTGTTCGCGTTTGGGCAAGAGGAGGTCGTTTTGTGCGTCGTCCACGAGGAGTGTTTCGTTTTTCCAAGTCTGATAAACCTCAGCCGAAACGATTTCTCCCACTCGGTCGATATACTTATTATATAAGGTGTCGTGTTCGAGTTCGAGAGTTTTAGAAGCAAGGGTCTGACGGAGGGTCAAGATGGCGCGACGTCCGAAGGAGTCGGAGTCGATATGCTCACTCACCTCTTCGCCCACCTCAAAGTCGGGCTCAATCTTTCGGGCTTCAGAGAGCGCAATTTGTTTGTTGTCGTCTTCCACCTCACCATCAGCCACGATTTCGCGGCTACGGGTGATTTCAAAGTCGCCCTTGTCGGGATTCACCACCACGGTAAAATTTTCGTCGGTGCCATAGGTTTTGGCAATGACACTGCGAAAACTCTCTTCGAGCACTGCCAAGAGAGTGGTGCTATCGATGTGTTTGGTCTCGTTGAATTCAGCAAAGCTGTCGAGGAGACTCATTTGAGGGGTTTGCTTTTTAGCCATATATTATAGGGAGAAACGACAGACGCACTTCTGGTCGTCGCATCGGGGTGCGGCGACCATCAGGCATGTCTGCTGCTTTTTATTTGAAATCAATGTAGAGTTTCGTCCATTTCACCTCGCTCATGGGGAGTTTGGTTTCCACCTCCTCGAGGTGTGGACGTTTTTCGCCTTCGGCTTTCACCTTCACTTGCTGCACGATAGAGATTTCTTGGGCAGTAGCAGCGGTGAGACGACCTTGGAGCTTCTTGCCCGCGGTGGTGAGGATTTCCACCTCGTCGCCCAAGTGGATTTCATATTGTTGAAGCACCTTGAAGGGCTGACCGATGCCAGCCGACCCCACTTCGAGGTCAAAGTCTTCTTCGTCGCGGTCGAGTCCCTCCTCGATGAAACGAGAGAGCGACACGCAGTCTTCGATCCACACCCCTTCGGCATGGTCGATTTCCACCAGGATTTTGTCACCATTGATCGACAAGTCGGCGAGGAAATAGTCTTTATCCTCGAGCCATTGGTCGATAAGTTGTTGTACTACGGTTTTACTGATCATTCAGTGGGCAATTATTGCTGTTGTTATAGTGGGGGCTAGCGCGATTGGGCTAGAAGGACTAGAGAAACTAGAATATCTAGAAGTCCTAGAAAATCTAGAGCTCCTAGAAGAACTAGAAGTCCTAGAAAAACTAGAGCAACAAGCCACTTCCTCAAGGAGATGAGCCTGAAAAGAGGGGAAA
>JABZGM010000266.1 GCA_015259235.1 Alloprevotella sp.
ACTATACCCCCCATTGAAGCCTAAGAGGTAGTCGCCACTGACATTTTCGGGGGTAAACGTATAACTGCCTGTTGCCATGTCGAGAACACTCGCCCAGACAATTTTGTTGCGCTCTGCGCTCCAGTGTCCGTTAGCGTGCCACGACTGCGCGTGTCGTTGTGCACGCCCAGAATAGTTGAGTTCTAAGTTGTGCATCAGCGAAGCTTTGAGATGAGGGTTACCCCGATAGCGCATTTGCGTGTCGTAACTATCGGTCAAATCAAAGAGTTGTGAAAGCTCTGGAGCCTTTCGGCTGAGGCGATAATAAAGATTTAATCCCCAAGGCGACAGCCAAGTGAAGGACGGCTGAAAGAATGTGTAATGCGGTTGCACGGAAGTGGTACGACTATCGTGCGCCGTGGCGTGTTCAAAGCTGAGAGGAAGGCGAAGCGTCAAAGCATGCTTGTTGATCCAAGTGCGCCATTCGCTGCGCACCTCATGCTTGTTGTTATGATCGGCATAGCGATAGGAGTTATTCGCATCCATCGCCATCGCTGGCAAAGATGTTCCACCCATCGCTTCAGCCATGAATACATCACGGATTCGCTCATTATTGGTGTGCGAAAATCCATACGACAAGGTCCACTGCCATGCTCTCCAACGTATCTCGTAGTCAATGCCTGTGCTGAGGTTGTAAGTCTGCGTCGGAAGCGTTGCCGTTTTCTTCTCTAGCAGATTAAATTGTGCATCAGGTGTGAAGCGGTCCAAGTCTTCCCCACTGCGCGTTTTCCCATCAGCGAAACTGCCATCGGCATGCAGCGTGATGCCGTTGCCCGTCCAAGGCGACACGAACTTCACTTTCAGACCAAGTGCTGCCTCCAACTGGTGCGAAGCATGATGACTCTTGCTGCGTGAGTCGCTCATCAGCAAGGGAGCATAGGTGGGAAGGCGCAAGGAGTCGAGCAGAGAAAGGGCAGGCACGAGCGCGGAGGTGGTTATCGCTCCATGCGTCAGCGCATCGTCATTCTCTTTGTGATAATTGAGCAAGGATGCCACCTCAATGAATGTTCTGCGAAGTGGTAGAACTAAGCGACCGTTGTATTCAAAGTGTCGTCGCTCCGACTCTCCTGTGGTAGCGTGAATGCTGTTGGTCGTTGTGCCGTCTGTGAGGAAATTGCGTTGTATCGCCGTATTCCCTATCGTTTCCCACTGCTGACCGCCTTTCACGGAAGCGGTAAAATAAGTTTTTGTTCGGCGGGGCGTCCACTGGAAATCAGCACCAGCTTCTTGGTCTGTCAGCGGTTGCGTGGAGAAATCTTCAATGCTCCACGCATCACTCTCCGTGGGACGTTGCGTGTCTCCCACATTATTCAAACGTCCATAGATTGAGAGTCGTGAAATGTCGTTTGTGCGCATGCCAAAACCGCGCACATTGTAGCGGTGGTGCGTACCACCGCCAGCGTCCAGGTTGCTCAGCCAGCGCTCGTGAAACTCTTTTTTCAAGCGCACATCCATCACCAAAGGATTTTGCGCCTTCGTCGTTGAATCAGGTGTCATCAAGTAGCTATCTTCAGCCTCCTTGCGATACACCTTCACTTTGTTTACGGCATAGGCGGGGAGGTTGCGCAACGCCACAGTGGCATCACCATTGAAGAAGTCCTTGCCATCGATAAGCAAACTGCTGACAAATTCGCCATTCACCATAATTTGTCCGCCACTATGCAAACTCACGCCAGGGAGCTGTTCAATGAGTTTGTCCAACAACGAGCCTTCTGCCAACTGAAAGGCATCGGCATTGTAGACAACTGTGTCGCCTTTGACCAGCATCATAATCTTGGAAGCGCGCACCGTGGCTTCTTTGAGATTGATGCCACGTTCCAACGGCAAATCCCCCACTTCAAAGAGTGTCACTCGCTTCCCGTTCTGTTTCTCTGGAACGACAATCGGGTGTTGCAGCGTCATGAATTTAGTCTTGCTTATGATAAGCGTATAATTGCCTGCGGTAGGAACGCCAAGACTAAACTCAATGAGCACATCGCCATTGCTGTCCACATTATAGAGCTTATAATAATCTACGCTTTGGGTGCGTGAGACGGTGTCGCCCTTGGCATCTACGGCAACGATTTCAGCATGCTCTAGTGGTTGCAAGCTCAGGGCTTCGACCACACGTCCATGTATATAGATACTGTCTATACTTTCTTTTTGCTGTGCGGACAGAGCTGTATTACATAATAGGAATAATACGAGGGAGAAAAAATATTTCATTTGAAAGTATAATGAATAAGGAGTTTGTAAAAGACTGTTAGTCTACACGAATGTTTTTGTAATATGCCTTTTGTAGACTCCCATTAGTGTTGATAATCTAAGGTTTTTCCTTAAACACACTGCTAAAGCCTTGTGTCTTATTGCAAATGACTTGAGTAATCAGTTGTGTTTGGCGAAATCTTCGCATAAGCCTTCGCATTTGTAATGCAGGCTTCTTTTGTAGTTTGTACGATATTGGGATGAAGGTGCAAGTGGTTGATTATGAGCTTAACTATTGCGTCAATAAGCAATGCTTATGAGCAATGTTAGCAAAAGTAGTAGATTCTTCTTCATACCAGAATACTATTAGATAGGGTAAAAGATGGAGTTAGATTGGGAGGTAAGAGAGTATATCTACGGCAAAGATAAGAGTTTGTTTTGAAATATGAATTAATAGTAGTTGTGTTTTCTTGAAAAATATTTTAGGGCTGATTGTTTTATTG
>JABZGM010000267.1 GCA_015259235.1 Alloprevotella sp.
ACTGGGACGACACCCGATTGAGTGCTTCTATGGAATCTCTGCTCATGAGTCTTGACCACCCCACCACTCACTATCTTTGGAAAAAGAATAGCGGAGAAATCACCAACAGCAAAAAAGAAGTGACTCCAGACGATAGCCGTATCGTAGGTATTCGTGTAGGCACATTTGTGGGTGAAGGTAAAAAATCTGCAGGTAACCAATATGGTCGTTATTCTTCATTTGCCTATGACATCATGAAAAATGCTCCTGCATATTATGTCAAGTACGCAGAAGTATGCTTCCTTCGTGCTGAAGGTGCACTACGCGGTTGGAACATGGGCGGTACTGCTGAGCAATTCTACAATGAAGGTATTCGCAATGCCTATGTAGAAGACCCCTCACTCATTAGCAGCAGCCCTTACAAGACGCTCGTGGAAGACTACCTCAAGAAGGAACAAGCCACAAACTACGTACAAAAAGATCCAATGGGTGGAGAAGACTGGCCATCAGTCACCAAAATCGGTGTGAAATGGAATGAATCTGATACACGCGAAGTGAAACTCGAAAAGATCATCACCCAAAAGTACATCGCCCTCTTCCCCCTCTCTACAGAGGCTTGGACAGAACTCCGTCGCACAGGATATCCCAAACTCTTCAATGTCCTCAATGCTGATGATGGTGATGGTTCTCTCCAATATGGTGACATCATCCGCCGCATTCCTTGGAATGCTTCCGACCCCATCTCAAAGGGTAACATTGAAGCAACTGGTATCAACGCTCTTGGTGGAGAAGACGTACAAGCAACCCGTCTGTGGTGGGATGTAAACAAACCTAACTTCTAATTTTTATATGGAGAGTCTTTTGCACAGAAACAATTAGACTTTGTGCGAAAGACTCTCTTTTTCTACAACGAACCAACTCTATTAATCATTTTATTTTTGTGCCATGAGAAAATCTACTCTACTCATTTCGTCACTCTTGGCTGTGATGGCAACAAATGGTTATGCTCAACAGCTCAAAAACGACTATATCAAATGGGGATATAGCAGCGAGCAATTTGGTCAACAACTAACCAACTGGAAGCCTGGCAGCACAGTTTCTGCTGATGACAACTTCTTCATCTCTCGTGTGAAGCCTCGCAAACATTTCAACAACAATGCTACGCAAGTACGCCTTGACATCAAACCTGAAGTTGACAAGCGTCTTGTGGCTTGGCTTCCTATCAATGACCCAGAAGTCAATGCCCTTCCCAATGGAATCTTCGATAGCGAAGTTTTTTCCATGTGGAACTATGTAGACCACTGGGGCGACTGGTCTGCTCCTCTTGGTCGCGTTCCAGCAGCCTTATTGGATGTAGCCCACAAAAATGGTGTGGCAGTGACTTCTGTTGCTGGTATTCCTAACACGACTTTGCCTAATGCTTGGAGAAGATGCTTGAATCAAATGAAAACTGCTGGTGCAGATAAAGCAGCACAGTTCCTCAACTACTATGGTGTAGACGGATTCGGCTATAACTCTGAATACAGCGGTGGTTTTGCAGAAACAAAAGCCATCCGTGAACTCCACGTTGCCCTCAACGAAAAGATGAAGGACAAGAATCCTTTGTTCGAAAACATGTGGTATGATGGTACGAATGATCGTGGTTCTATCATGTTTGACCAAGGTCTTGCAAGTCACAACGAGAAAAATTTTGGTGTAGACGGAAAACCTGCCGCGTCTCTCTTCTTCAACTACAACTGGAGTTATGGAACAGACCTTCTAGAAAGTTCTGTAGAACACGCTAAATCAATTAACCGCAATCCTCTCTACCTCTACGCAGGTGTGAACATGCAAGGAGCTGAACCTAGGAATGGCATCAACTGGACATTGCTCAAAGACTATCCCATCTCTATTGGTCTTTGGGGCGCACACTCACGCAACATGTTCTGGGAAAGCCGCGGTGAAAAGGGGTCTACTCCTGACATCAAGCAGAGAACCTATATGCTCCGCACCGAACGTTGGTTTACTGGTGGCTCACGCAACCCAGCTAACCTCCCAGAAATGAAGAACTCGCTCAAATACAATGTAGATAACTTCGATTTCCCGGGTATGGCAAGCATGATGTCTGCGCGTTCAACTCTATCTTGGGATTTGGCAGAAGAACCCTTCATCACCTACTTCAACTTGGGTAATGGTAAGTTCTTCAACTGGATGGGTAAGCAGCAAAACAATCGTGAATGGTACAACATTGGTGTGCAAGACTACCTTCCCACTTGGCGCTGGTGGTTTGCCAACAAGGTACTCGGTCGCACAAGCAACGATGTTGTGAGCAATGGTTTGAATGCAGAATTCTCTTGGGACGAAGCCTATATGGGTGGTTCTAGCTTGCGCATCAATGGCACATCCGCTAATGAGTTCCTCCATCTTTTCAAAACTCAATATGCGCTTGCCACTGGTGACGTTATCACTCTCCGCTATAAGGTAAAGAAAGGTAAAGCCAATGTGCACTTGACACTCACTGCCGAAGGTGCAGAAGCAGCTGCCATCAACGAAAGTGACTTCAATGTACTGACTTCAACTCAGGATGCCGATGAAGATGTTTGGGTAGAAAAGAAATTTACCCTCTCAGAAGCCTTCAATGGTAAAAAGTTGGCACTGGTTGCACTCCACTTAGAGAATGCTGAAAACCTTGACCTCTACTTGGGTGAATTCTCACTCTCTCGTCCATCTGTAGCTGTAGCCACTCCAGCCGCTCCTGAAATTA
>JABZGM010000268.1 GCA_015259235.1 Alloprevotella sp.
GTGCCTATTACTCCCGTATATTTGAGGTCGAAGATGATGTTTGTGGCTTTGAGCAGTAGGGAGGATATGATGTCGTTTAACTTGCGCCAGTTTGGGTTGTTTTTTACTCTCTGGGTTTTGTGGTCCCATGTGCTTTCCGTAAGCATTATCTCGAGATTTATCATAGCAGCTTCTTTCTGATGCCTTATCACGAGCTTTAGGGGACTGGGGGCTTCTTTTTTCTTGCCCCTGGTGTCTAGATATAATGATATTTTTGCCATGTTTTTTAGTTGTTCGTCTTTCTTTTTCTGCACGTATTTTGCACGCTTTTTGAGCATATTTGCTCAAAAAAGAGCATGAGGAGAGAGAGGAGCTGAAAACAATTAAGCGCATATTTGTCTGACTGACAGACATCTATGCGCTTAATCGAGGTTGTGAGGATGTGCTGTTTTAGTTACATACACTAAATGGAGATTTTAAGCCCGTCTTTAGCAAGAGTTGTGTTAGGGAACAACTCTTGAGCCTCTTTCAAGAATACTTGTTCATCATCATAACGCGCAGAAAAATGCCCTATGACCAAACGTCCCACCCCAGCAGACGCAGCAATAGACGCAGCTTGTCTAGCTGTACTATGATAGGTTTCTTTGGCTCTCTTTGCAGCATCCTCAACAAAAGTAGCTTCATGATACAATAAATCTACATTTTTAAGTTGCGCTGCCAACTGAGGTCTATAGATTGTATCTGAACAATAGGCATAACTTCTTGCTTTATCCGATGGAATCACCAACTTTTCGTGAGGCCATTCGCGCCCTTCATCGTCTATCCATCCAGCCCCTTCCTTAATAGAATTAATAGCATATACAGGAATACGCAAATAATCCATCATGTCTTTACGTATATGGGGTAATGGTGCCTTTTCACGAAATAAGTAGCCGCAACATGGTACTCGATGCTTCAAAGGGATAGTTTCTACGGTCAATGTACGATCTTCGTAGATAATTACCGCCTCTTTATGCGGTACTGCATGAAACACAACCTCGTATCCCATTCCACGACAAAAATAATCAATTTGTGGACGCAACAACTTTTCTAAATCTTCTCCAGGGCTATAGATATGCAACTTTGAAGTACGCCCTAGTAAATCAAAAGTGCTGAGAAGACCTATAAGCCCAAAACAGTGGTCTCCATGTAAATGAGAGATAAAGATGTGATTAAGCCTTGAGAACTTAAGTTTCTGTTTACGCACTAACAGCTGTGTCCCTTCAGCACAATCTATCATAAAGAGTTTGTCGCGTAAATCAACGACCTGCGATGTCGGAAAATGTTTTTGAGTCGGAAGTGCGCTACCACAACCCAAGATATGAAGATCAAACTTTTCCATGAAGACTACATATAATAAAAACTAACTATCAAGTTTCTAGCTAATAAACATCGTGTCAAAAACACCTTCTCGATCTAAGGGAGCCTTAGCAATTTGCCCTATTTTCATTCCAAACTGTGACGCCGCCTGATGTAATTGTGCCGAAAAGACAGCTGCAACACTACCAACAAAATGTAGACTGAGTTCAGGACGATTATAAGCTAGAATGTTACGCGAGAAAAATTGAATAAATTCTTCTATAACCAATGCTTCAACACTGGGTTCAGACAAATGTTTTGACAAGAAATAGGTAAACTGCGACATAAACCGATTGGGATTGGGTTCACGATATACGCGTTGTATTATCTCTGGAATGGATATAGGGTATTCGTCTCTAAACAAAGCACATACCTTTTCTGGAAGTTGTCGTTTTAGGACATTGGACAAAAGATGTTTCCCTAACGAAGTTCCACTACCTTCATCACCAAGAATGTAACCCAAACTTGGAGTTGACTGTACAAATGCTTCGCCGTCATAAAGGGCACTTGCAGATCCAGTACCGAGAATGCACACTATGCCTTCTTTTGTTCCACACAAAGCTCTAGCAGCACCCAGCAAATCCGAAGCAACATATACATTTTGAGCATTAAGCGACGTGGATAATAAATGTTGCATTCGTTCACACTGCTCAGGTCGGCAACCAGAACCATAAAAGCTCAAACTATCAATCAAAGAATGTCTCGATGAAATCGAGGAATTCTCTAATCTAGATTCTAAAATGTCCGATTTCTTCAAAGAAAAATCTGCGACACTCTCTAAAAACAGCGACATTTTAGGACGCACCTCACTAACTAAGATTTCAATAATCTGAGTATCGTTCATCAGACTTGGATTTATACCGCGAGTTTGCCAGCGACACTGCTGCCCGGTATCCATGTTTTTAATCATCCAATCAGTTTTTGTAGAGCCACTATCAGCTAAAAGTCGAATCATAGTTGTTATTTCTATCGTATTACCACAGCAAAAGTACAAAATATCCGACAAAAGCACCTTACATTTCCTAGGAAATCAGTAAATTCGCAGGAGTTTATCCTCAAATACTCTAGTCGTCATGCGTAAATTATTTTCCACTCTTTTCTTTCTCTCTGTTCTCGGGCTCAATGCTCAAACAGTAAAGAGTAATAGTAGTGATTTCTCGGATATATTCCAAGATTCAACTCTACGTGTCGACTATACATTTACTGGAACTCATAACTCTCAAGAAATAGCCTTGGATGAGCTCCACATAGGTAAAGGATGGGCAGGACGCCGTGTCAATTTGACGACGTTACCACTTGAGGGTAATGGACAGA
>JABZGM010000269.1:0-2223 GCA_015259235.1 Alloprevotella sp.
CACGATTGGCAGAAGAACTTGATGCACCAGTTTTAGCCCAAATCCCCATTGTGCAAAGTATTTGTGATGGAGGGGACAACGGAGAACCAGTAGCACTCAATCCAAATACTATCACTGGTCAAGCCTTTGCTCACCTTGCACAACGCGTAGTAGAGGAGACCGAGCGCCGCAACCGAGAATTAGCACCTACTCAAGTGGTTGAAATTGAAGTTAAACGTGCGGAAGATGTAAAATAAACAGGCTCTGTTTAACCGTCCTCCTACTACCTCACATTAGTAACAACCCAGTAAAAATTTACGCATCGCGCATATCTCTCAGAATGCGTGCGGCTAAAACTACATTCAAATGTAGTATTAATTCCCGACAGCCTATTTCCCTAGAGAAATACCTGTCGGGATTTTTTTGCTCTTGCGCAGAAAAAAAACATCTGCGCAGAAGTTCTCACCAAAAACAACGCTACAACCACATTTTTTTCGTAAATTCGCGGTAAACTAAGCGGAGAACACAGTTTCTGTCCACCAAGAACAACTTTTATTCTTGTAAAACACACTGCATTCCTCTCCCTCATAGTTCATAAACAATGGCAAGAGCAAATCAAAAAACTTGGATTGTTCCTGAAGGGACCTCACCTACAGAGCTAGATCTAAAGGTATTAGAATATCAAGAGAAGGGCTTTATTGTCCCCTCTCGCCAACTTATTAAGACGCCTGAACAAATAGAAGGTATCCGCCGTGCTGGAGTCATCAATACTGGTGCACTAGACTTGGTAGCAAAGTCCATCAAAGAGGATATGTCTACCGCTGAAATTGATAGACTTGTAGCTGAATATATTGCAGACAATGGGGCTATTGCAGCTTGTCTTGGATATGAAGGATTTCCCAAAAGCTGTTGCACTAGTATCAACGAGGTGGTTTGTCATGGCATTCCCTCTGACGAAGAACTTTTGTGGGATGGCGACATCATTAATGTCGATGTTACCACCATCAAAGATGGCTATTATGCCGACGCCTCTCGTATGTTTATGATTGGCAATGTTGATGAAAAAGCAAAACGCTTAGTCGAAGAAACAAAACGTTGCCTAGAAATTGGTGCAGAAGCTGCACGCCCTTGGGGCTTTGTAGGCGATATTGGCCGTGCCATTGAGAAATACGCAAAATCAAAAGGTTACACCGTGGTTCGCGAATTGGCTGGGCACGGCGTAGGATTAGAATTTCATGAAGATCCGATTGTCGATCACTACGATACTCACCACCGCGGTATGCTTCTTGTGCCTGGTATGGTGTTTACCATCGAACCTATGATCAATATGGGCGCACGCGACGTCTTCATCGACGAAGAAGACGGTTGGACAGTTGTGACAGAAGACGAATTGCCTTCAGCACAATGGGAACACACATTCCTCGTTACAGAAACAGGATTGGAGATTCTCACCCACTAATACCCACTTTTTTACTTTCATTCTTATGCCTATCACACTTCTCGCTATAGAATCTAGTTGCGACGACACTTCTGCTGCAGTGATGCGCGATGGGGTGTTGCTCAGCAACGTTACTGCTTCTCAAGCTGTGCATGAAATGTATGGTGGTGTTGTACCAGAATTAGCTAGTCGCGCTCACCAACAAAACATTGTTCCCGTGGTTGATGCTGCGCTCAAGCAAGCTGGAGTAGATAAATCAGAGCTTTCTGCTATCGCAGTAACCCTTGGTCCTGGACTTATGGGTAGTTTGCTCGTAGGAGTAAGCTTTGCCAAAGGTCTTGCAGCAAGTCTTGGAATTCCGCTCATTGACGTCAACCATCTCCATGGTCATATTTTGGCGCATTTCATCCTCACTCCAGACGAGCAGAAGGATGTTCCTCCCTACCCTTTCCTTTGTTTACTCGTAAGTGGAGGAAACTCGCAAATTGTTAAGGTGAACGCACACAATGATTTTGAGGTGCTTGGACAAACTATTGACGACGCTGCCGGCGAAGCTATCGACAAATGTTCTAAAGTAATGGGACTTGGCTATCCTGGTGGTCCTATTATTGACAGAATGGCACGCCAAGGAAATCCTAAGGCTTTCACTTTTGCAAAACCGAATCTCCCTGGCTACGACTATAGTTTCTCAGGACTCAAAACCTCTTTCCTCTATTTCTTACGCGATAAGATTGCAGAGAACCCCAACTTCATTGAAGAAAACAAAAACGACTTAGCTGCGTCACTTGAAGCCACCATCATTGACA
>JABZGM010000269.1:2233-2678 GCA_015259235.1 Alloprevotella sp.
AAGAAGCTAAAGCAAGCCGCCAAGGACACAGGTATCAAGCATGTGGCTCTTGCCGGTGGCGTCAGTGCAAATAGCGCACTACGCAAAGCCTTTCAAGACATGGAGGAAAAGGGAATCTGGAAGATTTATATCCCCAAATTCTCTTATACCACCGACAATGCGGCAATGATTGCCATGAGTGGACATTATCGCTACCTAGACGGTGAATTCTGTTCACTTGACAAACCCGCATTTTCTCGTACAGTATTCTAACTTATTCATTCATCCATACCCTCATCTCACATCTTATGGACTTAGATTTGAAAGTTGTCAGCAAGGAAGTAAATGAAATCCTCTGGCGTAATCACCAAACTCTCTCTGTAGCTGAAAGCTGCACATCAGGTCGTATTGCAAGTGTCATCACTGCAGTTCCAGGTTCTTCGCAATATTTCAAAGGTGGTGTTAT
>JABZGM010000026.1 GCA_015259235.1 Alloprevotella sp.
CATCAAACTGGCGCATATTCACAGCAAGTCCTTCACTATGTTGAGCGTACTCTCCAGAGATGGCTAATCTTTGTTGAGCATGAGATAGCGAAAGATTGTTTATATTCAAACGCCCTTCTTGAAGATTGATGCTACCAGGTTCTATATTCCATATAGTGTCATTGACAGCAAAACTTGTGGGCAAAATCTTTATACGCAAACTACTCTCTTTTAGTTTGTTTATATTAAGGGCATCAATATGAGTTTCACTAGAGAAAATGCCATAAAAATGATGGTTCTGAAGTTCTGACCATTGCAAGTTGGTCATCAGTCTACCACTATCGGTATGAGCTTGAAGTTCCAACTGCAAATCCGCATTCTTCATTGGTCGTAATGCTTTAACAAGCATGCGAAAGTTTGAGTGTTGACTACGCGCTGCCATCGTGATATTTCTCACTTCCGTTGTTCCGAAGCGAAGATGTGGCGCATCAGCTGTAAAGTGAAGCATACTGCCATCCGCAGCTAAACGACCTTCAGCGCGAATCTCTTTATCTGCTGCAATGTCTAGTTTGAGCAAACGCTGCAGAAAGTCTGTACGTTTGATATGCAGGTTAAAAGCCAAAGCTGTTTTGTTTGTGGGTTGTTCTCCTTCTTTCTCCCTTTCCTTAGAGAGAGTAGGGGAAACCTGAGCGTAGTTGGTGGGGTTTGGAGAATGCACTTGGGGTTTAAGCAGAGTCTTCCACCATTTTTCAGCAACTGTCTGCAGTTCGTTCCAATCAGCAATACCTAATGCCGTAGCATCAGCAAAATCACTTTGCAATGTCAAATGACTACCTCTAGGATGTGGAGATACTTTAAGCGCCAGACGATTAAGGAAATAAGGGGCATCCACATTCTGCAACGAGAATTGACGAAGTTCAACTTCTGCGTTGGGATGTTTCACGTCTAATTGTGGAGCCTTTATATCAAAATCAAAGGCAAAAAGCCCATTTCCCCATTGCTTGCTCAATCCTAACTCTGCAGGAGATAGACGTTTCACTTGCCCTTTGGCAATCAATTGTGATGGATGCCAATATCTGTCCAATGCAGCTTTGGCATCTATGTTTAGATGGAGCGAAGGGTCTTGAGATTGAACCCCGATTTCTGCAATACCATTGAAGAATGAAGCAGAGGCTTTTAGTTTTTGATAGCGGCGTTGGCGCCATTCCACCTCTGGGATATTCAGCTCTATGTGTCCGTTAGGTTGGTTGCTGCCATTAAAAAGTACATGTCCATGAGCTTCTAAGTTTAGGCGAGTTGGCAAGTTGGGAATCTGCTCAAGGATTGAAGGACGAAGATTGCGTGACAAGATATGAGCAGTCAGATTGTGCTTCCAATATGTAGTATTAAAATCGATTTTTCCAAGTGACGAATTAATGGAACCCTCGAAGAAACTACTATGGTTCATAGCATAGCGCAACTTACCTTGTAGCTGAATCTCTTCAAGTGGAGTGAGCCACAAGGGCAATTCTTTGAGCGTGATAGTTTGTATTACGTCCCTTGCGAATCGTTGTTGCAGAGTTAGATTACGCAAGTTGGCACTAACAGAGCTAAATTTCCCATTGGGGAGTAAAATTGTGGCATCTGTATCTATCTTGATGCGGTCTGTAGCATTGCTCAAGTGTAAATTTCGGAGTTTCACCTCACCTTTTTTCAAAGCAAAGTGACTACTTATGAAGATAATCTCATTAAGCTGATGCAGGTTGGGGGCAATAGGCGCAAGATCGTTAGTTGCAAGGCGGGCGTCTTCAATGGCACCTTCTACAATCAACGAATTAAAGACTTTATCAAGGGAGGAACCATCGTAGTGAGCCACAAGACGCTCTTGGCTAATACGAGATTGTAAGGTTTGAAGAGAGAAATCTTTAATTTCTGCCATGTGTCGATTAGCAGCTAGGCAGAGCTGTAAGCGTGATAGTTTCCAACCACAACTTTCTTGTGCAGAAAACTGGCGGATACGCAGGTTAATGCTATCATTGGTTAGACATTTTAGGGACAAGATAGCATCAATATTCTTAATGTTGAGATGATGTGGGGTAAATTGACCAACGGGAGCTTGTGGATGATACCATTCGTCATAAGACAAATCGCATCTGCGCATTATCAGAGAGTTGATGCGAAGGTTGAATTTTGAGGTCTTGTCTTTGTCCTTGCTACTAAAAGCATCAATGATGTATTGAAAGTTGGTTGCTGCTCCTTTGTTGTGTTTGTAAAGTAAGATATGTGCATCGAGTAAAGCTATGTTGCGCAGTGACACCTCGCCTTTAATAAGTGGATAAATTTCTATTTTGCAAAAAAACAACTTGCTCTTTAATAGTTCTTTCCCTTGTCTATCTTTTAGTAAAACATCATGTAGTTGAATGCTGTTGAGTAGTCCAATTTCAACAGAGCCGATTTCAACCTCAGATTGGAGTTTTTCTTCTAGTTGTTCCTCTATTAAGTTCGCCAAACGCTGTTGCATTCCCATATTATTAAGGGCAAAGAGCAAAAGGCCGTAGGACACCACGAGGATGCCTAACGACCATTGGAAAAAGAGGCGACCATTTGGTTTTCGCATGAAGGGTTACTGTTATCCGAAGATAGAAGATGTCAAATACAGAGGAGGATATGGTTGAGATGATCGAGAGTTTATAGGGGAGCTCTCTAAGTTTATTTACGCCATGGAATGTCCATGAGGTAGGTGAATTTGAGCATTAAAGCATTATTGGCAGATTTTGCAAAGGGATCCTTTTTGGCGTTGTGGAAAAGGTCAGAAAGACCATAATAGTATCTAGCATCTATGATGAAATGTCCTATTTTAGTGGTGAATTCTCCACCTAAGCCTGCCACAATACCATAGTCAAGTCTATTCTCAATGGACTTTCCATATTGTGCCACCACACCATTGGCGCGATCAGGCTGAGTTATTCCCCTAATTTTGTAGGTAGTCCATTGCGACGAACGTATTTCTTTGTCACTAAAAGCATAGCCTATTTGAGGACCTGCCAAAAGGAATCCTTTGAACCTTCTTTGCTCCTCACCTAAACCCAAGTTTGCCATGATTGGAACTTGGATATAGTCGACGTTTCGTTGGTAGGTATCTAGTAAGGGTGCTGCGTTCGAAGAGAGAATTTCTTCTTTCCATCCAGCGCGCCAATAGTTTGCTTCTAACTGAATGGCGCAGATAAGTCCGTAATACCTTTCACTTGTATATCGCGCAGTAAGTCCTGCCACTGGCGCGACTTGATAAAATTGGCGGATATTAGGAGTAAAAAGTACCTTATTGAGACTTACCCCTCCATTCACACCTAGCGCCCATTGACTGCGTTGCTCACCAACTTGTGCATGAAGGAAGGTTGCGGCAATAAATAGACCGCAGCATAGGAAAAATATCTTTTTTAGCATTCGAGTATGCCCTGAGTATCATTGTTATTGTCTGCGAAGTTACAGAAAAATCCCCATTTACTCCTCCTTATTTCTATTAAAATCGTGTTTTCGAGAGTTTCATCTTTCCTTTCTCAAAAGAAATGAGTAAATTTGCGGAGATTTTTTGCAGTAATCTCTTTGTAATCTTGTCAAACTCTTGGAGAGTTTCAGAAAAATCTCGGACTTTTTTATCAAATCTCCAGAGATATTCTTGATTATATTGGACGATTTATTCATTTCTCTGCAGGTCAGTCGCTGCTCTCTATTTTACGCTTATTGTGCATTAGCTTGCTATCCAGTAAAAAAGAAGAGGGTCATCAAAAAAGGCTAGAGAATGTGCTGCACACTCCACCAAGCAAACGATATTACAATATGAATATATCTTACAAATGGCTGAAAGAATATGTTGATTTCGACATGACAGCCGAAGAAGTTGCCGTAGCTCTTACCTCTATTGGCTTAGAAGTGGGAGCTGTGGAGGAAGTACAAACAATCCGTGGCGGACTCAAAGGTCTAGTTGTGGGACATGTGCTAACTTGCGAAGTACATCCTAACTCGGACCACATGCATATTACGACCGTAGATTTAGGAAATGGTGAAGCACCCACGCAGATCGTATGTGGTGCTCACAATGTTGCAGCTGGTCAAAAGGTCATCGTTGCCACGCTTGGCACAAAGTTGTATGACTGTGATAGCGAGTTTGTTATCAAGAAGTCCAAACTTCGTGGTGTAGAAAGCTTAGGCATGATTTGTGCCGAAGACGAAATTGGAGTTGGCACTGGACATGATGGTATTATGGTGCTCCCAGAAGATACCGTAGTTGGTACACCTGCTGCTGAGTATTTTGGTCTTGAAAGTGATTACCTCATTGAAGTTGACATTACTCCCAACCGAGCTGATGCTTGTTCTCATTGGGGAGTAGCACGTGATCTCTATGCTTATCTCGTGCGTAATGGCAAAACTACTCAGTTGCATCGCCCAAGTGTGGATGAATTCAAGGTAGACAATCACGACTTGCCTATCAAAGTCACTGTAGAATCTGCAGAAGCTTGTCCAAGATATACCGCTGTTTCTCTCAAGGGGTGTAAGATTCAAGAGAGTCCTAAATGGCTGCAAGATAAACTTACCACAATCGGTTTGCGTCCTATCAATAATATCGTAGACATCACGAACTATGTGATGATGGCTTATGGTCAACCTTTGCATTGCTTTGATGCAGATATGATTGACGGAGGTGAGATTGTTGTTAAAACCTTAAAGAACGGTACAAAGTTTGTCACTCTTGATGGTGAGGAGCACGAACTTTCTGATCGCGACCTCGCTATCTGCAATGCTAATGCTCCTATGTGTATTGCTGGCGTATTGGGAGGTAAGGGTAGTGGCACGTATGATACTACTCAGAATGTTGTGTTTGAAAGTGCCTATTTCCATCCTACATGGGTAAGAAAGAGCGCACGTCGTCATGGGCTAAACACGGATGCTTCCTTCCGATTTGAACGTGGCATTGATCCTGATGGACAAATCTATGCACTCAAGACTGCAGCGCTTCTTGCTAAAGAATTGGCAGGAGGTGAAATCTCCATGGAGATTGTTGATGTTGAGCAACCTTCATTGGTGAAGCAATTCAATGTCCAAGTTGATTATGCCTATATTGATGGCGTTATCGGTAAGCACATTGAGCCAGCATTGGTGAAGTCAATTGTGTCTTCGCTTGAAATGGAAGTTGTATCCGAAACTGAAGAGGGACTGACTTTGCAAATTCCTGCTTATCGTGTAGATGTACAGCGCCCCTGCGATGTGGTAGAAGATATTCTACGTATTTATGGTTATAATAATGTAGAGATTCCTACTACCCTCAAATCTTCACTCACAGTGAAAGGGGCTAATGATATCAGCCAAAAGTTGCAGAATCTCATTAGTGAGCAATTGGTCGGTGAAGGTTTCCATGAAATCCTCAACAACTCTCTCACTCGTGAAGCCTATTATCAGGATTTGAAAACCTATGCACCAGAACATTTGGTGCATCTCATGAATCCTTTGTCAAGCGACCTCAATGTTATGCGCCAAACACTCCTCTTCGGTGGTTTGGAAAGTATAGCGCACAATGTAAATCGTAAGGAAGCAAACCTTCGATTTTTTGAGTTGGGTAATTGCTATCACTACGATGCAGAAAAGCGTAATGGTGAAAAAGTGCTTGCTCCTTACAGTGAAACGCTTCACCTTGGCTTATGGCTCACGGGTCGCCGTGTAGAAAATTCTTGGGCTCATGCTAATGAAGAGGCTAGTGTCTATGAACTGAAAGGATATGCTCTTAATGTTTTGCGTCGCCTTGGCATTGCTCTTGGACAATTCTTGGTAGAAGAAGGTAAGAATGATATATTCTCAAAGAGTATTGCAGTCGTAGATCGCAACGGAAAGGTATATCTTGAGCTTGGTCTCGTGAGAAAAGCACTTTTAGCTGCTTGTGATATTGAGACCGAGGTGTACTATGCTGACTTCAACTGGACGCTTCTTATGAAGAAGTTGCCCAAGAAGGAGGTTTCTTATACAGAAATAGCAAAGTTCCCTGCTGTACGTCGTGACCTTGCCTTGCTGTTGGATACAAAGATTACCTTTGGTGAAATCGAACGCATTGCTTTTGCTTGTGAGAAAAAGCTATTAAAGCGAGTTGAGCTTTTTGATGTTTACGAAGGGAAAAATCTTGAGGCAGGCAAGAAGAGCTACGCAGTTTCCTTCGTGCTGCAAGATGAAAGCAAAACCATGAACGACAAGCAAACTGAAGCTATCATGGCAAAGATTGTAAAGCAACTTGAACAACAGCTTGGTGCTGTACTGCGCGGATAATCTTGCAACTATAGAAAATCCACTCATTTCTTCCTGTTATGCCCTCAGTTCTTGTTCTTCTGGTGGCATTACATGGAGAAGTGGCTATAATAAGACCAAAACAACCACATAAACAAATAGATTCCTATGGGAAGAGCATTTGAATATCGTAAAGCCGCAAAGATGAAGCGTTGGGGACACATGGCTCGAACCTTCACAAAGATTGGTAAACAAATCGCCGTTGCTGTTAAGGGTGGCGGTCCAGATCCTGACACGAATCCCACGCTCCGTGCTATCATTGCTACTGCGAAGCGCGAGAATATGCCAAAGGATAACATTGATCGTGCCATCAAAAATGCGATGGGTAAAGATCAAAGTGACTATAAGACAATGACCTATGAAGGATATGGTCCTCATGGTATTGCTGTGTTCGTAGACACTCTTACAGATAATCCAACCCGTACTGTTGGTGACGTTCGCTCTGTTTTCAACAAGTTTAGCGGAAACCTTGGCACAATGGGCTCATTGGCTTTCCTCTTCGATCACAAGTGTGTCTTTGCTTTCAAACACAAAGAAGGTCTTGATATGGAAGAACTCATCTTGGATCTCATCGATTATGGAGTAGAAGATGAGTTTGATGAAGATGAAGAAGAAGGTAGCGTGACTATTTATGGTGATCCAAAAGCTTTTAGTGAAATCCAAAAGCACCTAGAAGCCGAAGGTTTTGAGATTGTAAGTGCTGAGTTCACTTATATTCCCAACGACCTGAAGGAAGTTACTGCTGAGCAGCGTGAAACTCTCGACAAGATGGTAGAACGTCTTGAAGACTTCGATGATGTGCAGAATGTTTACACCAACATGAAGCCCGAAGAAGAGTAGTCTTTTCTAAATCTATTGAGCAAGTTTCTCATTCATATTATTGCTACCTCGTAATTTACTACTAGGTAGCAATAATTGTTTTGTATATATCGTCTGCCCTCTGTCGTATTAACCGAGAGCGAGCAATCCTTTATGTATTTGCTTGTATTATCTGAAAAAGTGTGATTCATCGGAATCGGGAAGCATATACACAAAATTGGGAAATTATCCACAAATAGAATGGCTGGTGCCTCATCTTTGGACGGGACCAAAGTGAAGCAACAGAAAAAGGCTGAGATCCGTGAAAGGGTCTCAGCCTTTTTTCATGATGTGTGGTAGAAGATGGCAACAATGTCAATGACACTTGCAAAGAAACAGTCATCAACATGAGTGGGTATGTCCTCAATGTATCTTCTGCTTGGACTTCTGTGTCTGCGTGTCTGATTGTGTCATAGAGTTACAGCAAAATCCATCCCATAATGGCACAAAAAACAGCCATGAGTAGGCTTGTCCAGCGATGAATTTGCATACCGATGAGGTCGATAATGAAGAATATCAGAAGGACCGCACACAACCACCATCGCCAATATCCAAATCTAAAAAGTATGGTGATGGTGAATGCCGTGGCTAAAACACTGCTCATGATGCTCCGCCATTGCCAACGTCCTCTTAAGCGTGTCCAAGGAAGCTGACGAAAAGCGACGACACACAGCACTGGCACTACGCCTAAGAGTGCAGAACAAAGGACTGCGCTGGTGGAATTAAAGCACCATTGCACAAGGACAAGCACCATGACGAACAGAAGGGTTGGAACATCGTTGGGAGCTGTTTTGCGTCGAATCTGTTGGGGCATAAGAAAGGAAGACTAGCTGTGTTATACCTGATGTTGAGGACGGAAGAGGTCGTTGACGGTCTTGACTGGATTGAAGGTGGAAAGGGGCACTTCTACAAATACCGTGTTCCAGTCGCTCATCGCACCATTCCACAAACCTGGTAACTCGAGGGCAAGAAGTTCCTTACCGTCTTTTGATTTGCGCGAGATAAAGCCCGTACTTGGGTCAACGAAGTCGGGAAGGTGGAATTTTTCTCCATTGAAATCGCGCACACCACAAACTAAATCAACAGGATTGAAGTGAGTGCCTTCTTCAAAGAGACGTTTCTTGGCAGGATCGTCCATGTCGATTTGACTACTTTCGAGGATTTGCAGAGAAATGCTGCCATCTGCGTTGTAAACCAAGAACGGACCGCCACCAGGTTCTCCCACATTGCGCACCATGCCACACACGCGGATGGGGCGGTTGAGGCGAGTGTAGAGATAGTCTAACAGCTCTAGCCCTTCCAATCCATGGGCGGTATCGCTTTGACAATGCAAGTCCTTTTCGAGGAAGTGCAAGATTTCTTGCATACGCTCCTCGCTGACGTTGCCCTCTTCGAGTTCCTCGAGATAGGCAAAGGCTTGCGCTTGCAAGCTCACCAGCAAACCAGCAAGCAGTTGTTTGTTGGTTACAGTGTCCTCCTTCAAACTATCGGGCGAAACATTGTCGACAGTCTTCACGAAAATAATGTCTGCGTCGATGTCATTGAGGTTTTCAATCAATGCACCATGACCACCGGGGCGGAAGAGTAGGCTACCATCTGCATTGCGGAAAGGCGTTCCATCTACATTGGCTGCGATGGTGTCGGTGGAAGACTTCTGTTCCGAGAAGCTAATGTCGTAATGGGCTTGATATTGTGCTCCAAGTTGTTGGCTTGCTGTTGAGGATAGCGCTTCAAACAAGCTGCTATGCTCTGGAGAAACCGTAAAGTGAAGCTGCACTTTTCCTTCTGCATTCTTAGCGTAGAGAGCACCTTCTACCAAGTGTTCCTCGAAGGGAGTGCGTGAGGTATCCCCTTCGTAGCGGTGAAATTTTAAGAGTGCTTTGGGGAGATGTCCATAGTTTAAGCCTCGAGTGCCCAACAAAGCAGCAACAATAGATTTGTAATCGCCTTCTGCTACGAGTTGTTTGCTTGTCTTTCCGTGAAGTTCTTGCAACTTTTGGTCAAGATCATGCAAGAAAGCCGCTTGTGGCAGATGTTCAAAGAAAGATTTCATGAAATCCGTGTCGGGAGTTTCGCTTGTCCCATCAAGGAAAGTGAAGAGATCTTTGAACATTCGGCTGGCAGCTCCTGAAGCCGGTACGAATTTAACCACTCGGTGGTCCACATCTGCCACATAGTCTTGCCATGCACGCAGATAGGCTTTGCGCACTTCGGGAGTAGGAGCATAGATTCCTTCGTTGTCCAGAGAAGCTGCTGCAGAGAGTTCTAGAAAGGGAAAGCCAGCACGAAGGTCGGCAAGCTGTTGATTCAGTTGTTGCTCTGTGATGCCTTTGGCAGCAAGGAGCTTATGGTCTTGTTCGTTCAACATGAGCAAAATGTATTTGAAAGAGAAAGTTCCGTGAACTTCTTGTCTATATTTGATTAGTCAATAAGGACCTTTGCAATGAGTTTGCGCAGGGTACCTTTTCCGATGATGGGTGCATGTGCATCTTCAGGCCATACGATGGCAAATTCGCCAGGATGGATGGTGTGATAGCTTTGCGCTTGTTCTGCATAAATCGCATAGTCGTCTTCCTCATTAAAGGGATTTACACTCTCGGTTGTCAACATACTCATGGGCGACCAACCCATGGTTTCTTCGCCGGTGAGGGGGAAATGGACATCGATGTAGCGACGATGCACTTCGAGCACTTGGTTTTCTGGATCTTTCAATGTGGGGTCAGCAACATTGATAAAAAGGCGTTCTCCATCGAGTGTGATGCGTTCTGCAGGAACTTGGGAGAGATCGTGCGACTTGACGTAATCAAAAAGCTGCTTAAACAAAGGGTGAAGCGAGGCATAACGCTCGCTATCATTGAGATGGGCTATAACCATGGGAAATGACTTTAGAATCTAGAGGGACTATAGCGCGAATTTACAAAAAAAGCAGGAGTTTTCGGATGATAATCTGTATCTTTGTAGGACAAACTACTATTTTCTCTCCATTTAAAGGCTATTTTCGAATGCTCTTATAACCGATTCTGAATTCTCTTATTGTTGAGTTTTCTTGGTTATCTGGGATTTTCTGAACTTTCTATCCTAGTTTACGGTATAGAAATCAGCGCCTTTGTCCTATTTTTCCCACAACGCAATGAATCAAACGCCACGTTATACTTCACTCTCCACCTTTGTAGAGCGATATTTTCCTTTTAAGGTGCAGAAAATCTCTATCAATGCAGGTTTTACCTGTCCCAATCGGGATGGACTCGTGGGAAGTGGTGGTTGCACCTACTGTAATAACCAATCATTCAATCCCGATTATTGCACGACAGAGGAGAGTGTGCGCGCGCAGCTCGAACGCGGCAAGACCTTCTTCCGACGAGCACAGGAAAAGCGTGCACTACAACGTGGAAAAGATTTGTCGGACGCGGACAAACGTATGAAGTATTTGGCTTACTTTCAAGCATACACCAATACTTATGGGGAACAAGAGCACCTGGTGCGCTTGTATGAGGAAGCGCTCTCCGTTTCTGATGTGGTGGGCTTGGTCATTGGCACGCGCCCTGACTGTATGCCAGACGCTTTACTCGACTATCTCGCACAACTGCATCGTGAAAAGTTTGTGCTGGTGGAGTATGGTGTAGAGTCCACTTGTGACGTTACTTTGGAGCGCATCAATCGTGGTCACACGTATCAATGTGCAGTAGAGACCATTCAGCGCACTGCGGAGCGTGGTCTTCCCGTGGGTGCACACTTCATCTTGGGACTTCCTGGAGAAACACGTGAGTTTGCTGTGCAACAAGCGGAGATAATCAACCAACTTCCCATCGATACGCTCAAACTTCACCAATTACAAATCATTCGCGGCACAGCGATGGCACGAGAGTTTGTGCAACAACGAGAACGTGCCTCGCAAGATGCTTCCTTTGTCTCTGATTATTATCTGTACACAGCCGAGGAGTATGCTTCTCTCATTGTTGATTTTCTCGAAAAGTTGCGTCCCGGCCTTGTTGTTGAACGCTTTACCTCCTCTTCTCCTCAAGCTTTGTTGCTTGCCCCTGAGTGGGGACTCAAAAACTATGAGTTTGTAGCCCTTGTAGAAAAAGAGTTACGACGCAGAGATTCCTGGCAAGGAAAATACTATCACCCTTGATTCCTGCAAAGACTGGAGCGAAACAAGATGTTTCTCTAGTCTGCCCCCTGATGCTCCACTCTAATACGAAAATAAGGAAGCCGCACCAGAACCTTGCTGGGTGCGGCTTCTTCTTTTTACGTGAAGTTTATACGAACGCTTAGGGAAAGCTGAGTTGTGATCATCCACTTCGATCGTGGCTGAAGAGTGATTACTCTATGCGCGTGCACCTTTGCGGTGGCTGACCACGTATCTTGTTACTTTACTTCCTTTTTATCTTGTTACTTTACTTCCTTTTTATCTTGTGGAGCAGTAGTGTTTGCTGCTGAGTCGGTAGCCTTTACACTGTCGCCTTTTGCGGCAGAATCAGCGCTGAGGCTGTCGGGAGTGGTGGCAGCAACACTGTCTGTTGTTTTGCCTTTGCTGCTTTTGAAGAAATCGCAGCTGCTGAGTGTAGTACTTGCCATGCTCATTCCGATGAGCGCAACGGCGAGAACGAGGAGGGATTTGAGGTTGTTACCCTTGTTTGAAGAATTGTTGTGTGACATGATGTAATCTTGTTTGAGAGTTTCTGTAATAAAAGTTGAGAGAATTGTCTGTAATTTAGGAGGTTCCCGAAGAAGTACGCTTGGCATTTATAGCGTCAATGTCTGGAGTCTTTTGAGATTACCATTGAAATAGTTCAAATCTACGTAATTGCCCTTGATACCATCCACCTTGCCTAGTTCGGTGAACTGCCAGAAGTCCCAGTGCCCTTTGTGGCGAGGTTGCGAAGTGTTGTAGTGAGCTACCCACCAACGGAAGCGATTGAACTTCGGCGAGTCGAGATAGGTGGCTTTGATGCTGGGAGAAGTGTAGATGATTGGGGTTACCCCATAGTGAGATTCCACGATGTTGAGCCATGTGAGCACGCTTTCTTGGAGATCTTTCACGTTGGGATGGTCTGTGGGTTCCACATCTAGGATGGGAGCTAAGTCCCCTTTCGAGAGTCGCACCTTGGAGATGTAGCGCAGCGCTTGCAACCGTGCCGATTTGTGGGGGAGATAGAAGTGATAAGCCCCACGCACAATGTGATTTCTTTGGAGTGCTTGGAAGTTCTCATCAAATCTCTTGTCCACTTTGGTCACCCCTTCTGTGGCTTTGACGATGGCAAATCTGATGGGTTCTCCATTGTGTCGATGTTTCGCCACCTTTTTCCAGTTGATTTTGCCTTGGTGTTTGCTAACATCGATGCCCAATACTCGTTGACTTCTTGCCAATCCTGCTGGCTCATTGCCGAGAAATAGGCTCTTGCCCTTGTGACTAGCGAGCAACCACCATGTACCGAATGCTATGCAGAAGCAAAAGCTGATGAGGAAAATCCGACGACAGCGTGAAGGCTTTTGGTGGGGCTTTGCGTTTCTCCGAAGAGCAAGGCAAGGAGGATTGAAGTTATCGAGGAGGCTCATTGGAGTGGTGAGTTGTTTTTGGGGTGAATGTTGTGACCTCGGAAGGTCTTTCTATTTAGCATATCCCAAAATGTGAGAAAGGTAAATGACAGGTGGCATTTTTTTTGAAGAATTTGAGGTGAGTTCTGAGAAATATATTGGGCAACCCAGCGATTCTCATCGACAGATTGCCCCACTCGCTTATGTTAACCCGAATCTCGGTCATTAGAACGTAGTGGTGCTCTGCGTACTCACTTTCATTCTTTACTTCTTGGTCATCTTCGCCATGGAATCTGCGTGAGCTACAGAATCAATACTGTCAACTACTTCTGTAGAATCAAGACTGTCTTTTTCTACAGGAAGTGGACAATGTCCAATAGGGAAATTCTTGCAAGAAAAGGTTGACAGCACAGTGCAGAGAAGTACAAATAATAATCCTTTCATAATTGTTGGTTTTTTGTTGTTGATAATAAGTTGATTGTCCAAGTGCTGAAAGACATCTTCTGACTACCTAAACTATATGTTCTGGTGAGGATTTAAAGGGTGTATCCCTTTGAGATGTCTGTCTGAGCTTGTGCGGTGTTTTCACTCGCACTTCACGATGTTTCGTGAGCCGTTGATAATATCTATATCCCAAAGTGAGCGAAAGGTAAATGGTAGAAAGAGAAAAAAGTGGTTTGTCGTGTTTGTTCTTGTGAGAAGTGGTAGATTCGTCCTACAAAAAAGCCGTGCCCAATCTGTTGTTGGGCACGGCTTTTGAGGTTTACTTTTTTGAAGCATAGAGCCATTGCGACACATGGGTCGCGTAATTTGATAAAGGTAGTTTGTGCTACAATGCTTTGATTGCTCTCAGCATGCGCTTCTTGGTTTTCTTGTTAGGACTATAATATTTCGCGAGTTCTTTGAGCACCTGTTTGGCGTTCTTTCGTTGGCCTACATAAAAATAAGCTAATGCAAGGTGGGTGCCTCGCGACTTTTTGAGCTGGGCATTCTCCACAGGAGTATTGTCATAATTCTTTCGCCATTCAGGAAGTCTTGCCTTAATCTCCTCCGGGCTCATCTGTGATAGTTCCTGTTGGGCGCTGGCAAATTTGATGACAGAGAGCGTGTTTCCACCAACTTCTTTCAAAGCATCAGAGAAAAAGGTATCTTCAGGCGCATTGCTCGGTTGATAAATGAAATGGACACCAAACGCGATGATTACAGCCGCTGCAATGGAGGAAACAATCACCATGATGCGCTTCTGGAGGGGTAAGAGTTTGGGCGTAGATTCCTTGTCTTTGGGCTTTGCGTTGCTCGCTGCTTCCGCTTGTGGAGATTTTTCCTCAAGTGGGGCAGCGCAGGTTGCTGTCTTTGTTGTGGCTAGTTTAGCTTCTGAGAGAGATGTTTCCGAAGAGTCTGCCGAGGATTTGTTTTTTCTACCGAAGAGCGCTTCTCTTTCTTCCGTTGAAAGACTGAGGAGAGCAGCATTGACTTCGATGTTGTCTTGTTGAGCTTCCTTTCGGATGCCTTGCACCAAGGAAAGATACAGGCGAAAATCTCGTCGCATCTCTTCGTCGTGCATGAGTTGACTACAAAATTGTGTCACCTCTTGTTGCGAAAGTTGGCCTTGTAGATACTTGTCAAAGAGAGAGAATTGATCCATCATAAGATGTTGTGGGACATTGTCCTGATTGTGCTCAGTAACCTCCTGGTCAGTCTTGGGAGAACGAAACCAGATTGGTGTGAGCGGTTGATGATTGAGCAGGCATATTATTACCACTGCTCTTTATAAGGAAGAGAGCGTTAGAAGAGTGTCAAAACTTCACCAAACCTTTTACGTTGTCGATGAGGCGTTTCATGCACTGATTCTTTTTTGCTTTTGCTGTATCGGCGTTTTTCAGTCCCACTTCTTCTGCAATCTCTGTCATCGAAAGATTGTGGTAGTAGAAGCATCGTAGAATAGTCATGCAGGGGTCTTGCAGTTCGCCGATGCAACGATTCACCAACTCTATGCACTTATCTTTCCAGAGTGCATCTCCACTATCATCTGTTAGTTTGGTAACTTCATCGAGCAGTGTTTCCGCTGATTCGATGCAAACGCCGATTTCTTCGCTGGTCTCCGTGGAAAAAGCCTCAGAACGCTCTTGATCGATGTCGTCGCTCGAGGTGACGCGTCCCAAGTGGCGCACAGATTTGCTTGCCATGTTTTGAATCGCCTTAAATGTATAGCGCATGAAATCAGTGTCAAGAGCTATTGTTCCTGCAGAGAGGCGCTCGTAATAGTTGGCGACACCCTCACTGACTAAGTCTTCGGCTTCGCTGAAAGACATGGAGGGGTAGTGCGAACTCAGCCACTGCAAGGCAGCGGAACGCAACTTGTGTAGCTGTTGTGCCAAGAGGGCAGCAGAAGAGGGGGCTGACATAGAGTGTAGTACCGGTAAAAACAGAGAATAAATTGGTGAACTGTAGGCGCACTTGTGTGGATGATTACCTTGTTTTGCCTTGAGATTTCCTTATAAAGATAATATGCTGATACAGATATATCCCAATTTTGCGAAAAGGTAAATGGTCAGTCATGCAAAAGTTATGCGATAATGTTTTCTTCCCTCTAAGATGGGGAGACTTTTCTGCCTGCGAAGTTACAAAAATTACCTTATTATTCCTTCTATAAGCGATGGTTTTTTCTCATTATGTGAAATAATGTGAGCTGTGCAGTCCAAGTATCCCTGTCTCATGTCATTATTGCATCAGATGACACCCTTGTTCTCACTTTGTGATTTAAGGAAACCCAACAGTATATAGGGGCGATTTTAACGCGCTAATGGAAGTATGTGATGGAG
>JABZGM010000270.1 GCA_015259235.1 Alloprevotella sp.
CAAGCGCATTGAGATCCTCAGGGTTGAAAATCGCTGGAAGTGCAGCGCGGTTCACTGTGCCTTGAGGAGTCATTGCGTCTTTTCCCACGTTGCGTGTGTCGGGCACTTGCTTTGCAAGTACAACAATGTTGAAACTCATAGGAGTAAGAGCGATTTAGAGATGAGAAAATACGTTTTCATTGAGTGGTGAGGTTCTACAAAGCCTTTCAAGTGCATTTATCCAAATGGAATCAATGATAAGTGAATCAAATAAGATTATCCGCTAGAAAGGAAGAACCCTCTGTTCAGAACTTTCTCGAAAGGAAAAAGTCGTCGCTTTGTAGTAGTCTAAAAAAGAAAAACTCTCCCACGAAAGCCTTAGCCTTCGTGAGAGAGTGAATAGATTAAAGTTCGCAGCGTTTCACGTTACCGTTTTGCATCACAAACTTAAGTTGTTGGTCTTGGTCAAACATGATGATGTCCGCATCGTATCCCTTCTTGAGGAAACCTTTGCGATCGTCAATGCCCATGAAGCGTGCAGGCATTTCACCAATCATGCGGCAAGCATCGAGCATAGAGATACCCGCTTCTTGCACAGCGGTACGCACAAGGCGGTCCATTGTAGAAATAGAACCAGCCAATGCACTGCGGTCAGAAAGTTTGCAAACGCCATCTTCGATGATGGTGCGTGGGTCGATGATGCCTGGATCAACATCGCTGCCTTCGGGAATAGCACTGACAGCGAGGGAGTCTGTGATGAGGCACATGTTGTCCACACCTTTTGCGTTAAAAATTTCGCGCACAAGCACGGGAGGAACGTGGATGCCATCGCAGATTACTTCAACATTGAAATCTTTGAGCGCAAACACACTTTCCACCACACCCACTTGTTTGAACTCGCGGTCTTTGCGGAGCATGCTCATAGCATTGGTGAAGTGAGTAGCCAAACGTGCACCAGCATCGTAAGCGCGTTTCACATCTTCCCATCCGCCATCGGTGTGAGCAATAGACGCCACACAATTATTCTTTACGCAGCATTTGAAGAAGTCTTCTGCACCAGGAAGTTCTGGAGCAGCGTCCCAACGCTTGATGCAGTTGGTAGAAGCAAAAATCTCTTCATATTCCTTCTTGTCTGGATTGCGAATGATGTCGGGCATCTGCGCACCAGCTTTCTTGAGGTTGAAGTAAGGACCTTCGAGGTGAAGACCCATAATGGGGCTACCAGGTTCTGCCATCAACTTTTCGCAAGTCTTGATGGCGCGGTCAATCCATTCGCGCTTACTAGAAGAAAGAGTGGGGAAAATGGCAGTTGTGCCCCAGTGCATGTGAGCTTCAACCGCAGTGCGGAAAGCGTCTTCTGTGCCTTCCATGAAGTCGCGACCACCGCCACCGTGGATGTGAAGTTCAATGCCGCCAGGCACAATGTCGCATCCTTTTGCGTCAATGATTTCAGCTCCTACTACGGGGAGATCGTTGTTGGATACCTCAAGGATTTTGCCCCCATCGACGATAATACTACCGCCTTCGAGCCAACCGTCGGCCGTGAGGATTCGACCATTGGTGATTTGCTTAAGCATGAGATATAATGGTTGTTAGGGTGAAACAAATGTTTTTTGTGGACTTCATGAGAATAGATGCAGTCATAGGCAAAGGCACTGCATGATAGGAGAGACATTCTGGTGTTTTTGCGCTAAATGGCAAGGCACAACTTTCACAAAGAAGGGAGCAGAAGTGTTCTTTCAGGCGTCCCAAGAGCTACTTCTGTTGAAGTTAGCTCTTCACAAGAGCAAAAGTACAACATTTTTCATCAAATAATGCATTTCCAAGGCACTAAAATCCGACTTTTTCAGTTATCTTTGTTGTCTATGCAGAGAAATATCCTGTTTACCCTCTTTAGTCTTGCCGTTTTCACGCTTGTCACAAGTTGCGGCTCTGCCGAAAAGAGCGAAATTCGTGCCCGACGTGCCCTTGCTATTGGGGAATATGCCGAGGCAGCTTCACATTACCAACAAGCTTATCGTCTCACCTCTCCAAGGGAGAAGGCGAAGCGTGCTCGTTTGGCTTACGCTATGGGCGAAAGCTATCGACGCTATGGAGCATCTTCACGTGCACTTGCAGCGTTTCGCACTGCTGAGCGTTATCATCTCACTGATACTTTGACGTTTCTACGTCAAGGGCAGATGGCTATGCTCCAAGGGGATTACAAAGGGGCATTGACCGCTTTTGAAAATCAAACAAAACTTTCTACAGACAATCGTATGCTTGCTGCTGTACAAAAACGTGCGAAGCAAGGGATAGAACAAGCGAAAAAAGCGATTGCTGAACGTGGAGAGGCATCGCTTTACACTGTGAAGGCAGCTGCGCAATTTAATGGTAATCGGAGTGATTATGCTCCGATGCTTTTAGGGCAGGGAAAAGAACAACAACTTTATTTCACTACTACGCGCTCCGCAGTTTTGGGCAATGAGGTTTCTGGTATAACTGCGCAAAAGAACGGGGATGTGTTTTTCGTGCAACTAGATGAGAAAGGACGTTGGAAGACGCCTGAACCAGTCGTGTCGATTAACACCCCTCAGGACGAAGGTGCCGTGGCGTTTTCACCTGACGGTAAGACGATGTATCTCACGGTTTGCCCCACGCAGCATCGTTGCGCTGCGCAGTCCATATTTCAGCCATTCTTGGATATTGCGGATG
>JABZGM010000271.1 GCA_015259235.1 Alloprevotella sp.
CCACCCATCTTCTTGACGAAGACGCCATGCTGGTCATTGACGTTTTCTATTACACCGCTCTTTACTGCTTCTTCAGCCCATTTTCTTGCAGTTTCAGGTTCTACCTTCACGATGTGCATTGCCATACGCAACTTGAGTGAATTAGCTAAAGCTATGTAGCTACGCATACCTTGAAATCCGCGTTCACTGTCAAGGTTCGTTTCATTGTATGTCATGCACAATTCTTCGATTCCATCTTTATACCATTGAGGACGTTGGTCAAAGGCTTTGAGCGTTGCCACAATTGTGTCAATGTTTTGCACAATGCCGTGATAGATGGTCTTCAAATCGTTATAGACCTTTGGATTCTGCGAGTTTTTCTTATCCTCGAGATAAGTGAAAGGACCAGCCATATCAGCGAGCTCTTGTGCGCCTACACAATAGTAAAGTAGGTTGATGGCTTTCATTTCAGGAATGCTGTCGGACATGGGATGGTGCAAAACAGGCATAATAGCATTTTTTGCTCCTGTATATGCTCCCAAAGGACCACCATTGAATCCGTCAACGATGCGATAGCTAGAAGTGAGACGTCCACCAAAGTTGTGGGGAACAGTCAAGTAACCTGCGTAAGCATCAGGTCCTAATGAATAGAAGAACTGATAGTTGTGTGGGCTAGAAGGGAGAAGCCCCCAGCTTTCAGTCTTACCTCCTCTTAGCAAGCATTGTCCTGTTTTGCTTTGGGGGTAAACATCTTTTTCTAGAACCTCGCGCGCTTTAGCAAAACCCTCTTTGCTCACTTGCTTGTGGTAGTCAATAACATCGACATTGCCCACATAGACTTTGTTGTCAACAGCGCGATCGTTGACTTGCAACGAATTGAGAGGATCGTCATAGTCCAAACAAGATTGCACACCAAAAGTGGCAAATGCCAAGAGGACAATGGCAGAGATATTTTTGTTCATGATGAAATAGCGATAATATGATTAGAAATTGAGCTTGACATTTACACCAAATGAACGAGCTGAAGGAAGGTTGAAGATTTCAAAACCACCTAAGCCATTTGCTGTAGAAAGCGAAATATCTGGATCGACGGGAGCCTTCTTGTAGATGAAGAAGAGGTTGCGTGCAATGACTGACACGCTGAGGTTCTTACCTTCACCCAGCAAGTTACGCCAGTTGTAACCTAATGATAGCTCACGTAAACGGAAGTTTGTGGCATCATAGATGTAGTCGATAGCACTGCTACTACCAACAGCTTCATAATATTTGCGACCATTTACAATGTCACGTCCTTCGTTGATAGCAAGTCCCCATGAACCATCAGCTGCTTTAAGTCCGGTAGCTTCTGCATGACGACGAGCTTCTCCTGTACGTTCTGAAACTCCAAGACGATCGAGGTAACCTTCGGTGAGGGAAACAACCTTACCGCCAATTCGACCATTGACGAGGAAGTAAAGTGAGAAGTTCTTATAGAAGAAGGTATTGCTCCAAGAAAGTTGAACGTTTGAGTTCATATTACCAACATTCAATCCGAAGCGTTCTCCACCCTTGTCAACACGAACATTACCCGCAGAGTTTACATAACGCTTCTTACCATCGAATGAGGGTTGTCCTTGATCGTTGATATAGATATCGCCTGCTTTATGGATGAGCTTACCTCTACCTTCAGAGTTGAGACCACCATTTTCGTCACGATAAACATCATCGCGCCAGCGTGTGTAGTCATTGACATACATTTCACCATAAGGGCGACCAACTTTATAGTTGACTTGTACCTTACCACCAGCCACTGTGAGAGCCATTTCCTTGTTATGACCATCTTCGACATAGGTCTTTTCTACGCGGTTGTGGTTGTAGGATACATTTACACTTGTCTTCCAACGTAAACCAGGAATGAGGTTGTTCCAGTCGTAGCCAACAGTAGCTTCAATACCTTGGTTGCGGATGATACCACTATTCACTGGTTGAGATTTACCATTGGATGCTGCAATCGTAAGATAAGAATTGTGCATTGCAGCATTATAATAAGTCAAGTCAACATTCAAACGATTGTTGAAAAACTGAGTTTCAACACCAGTTTCAAATGAACGAGTCTTTTCTGGGATTGGCCAGAAATTGTTGTAACCTAACACACTCGCAGCACCTGTACGTGGGTCTATGCTTACAGAATTGAAGAGTACGTTGGGGATAGAGTTACCTACTTCTGAATAGCTAACGCGATATTTGACATACTCGTCCTTCCAATTAAACAAACTAGAGAGGATGGCATTTGCACCAAAACCGAAGTAGCCGTAGTTGTCGGGTGTGCCCAGTGCAGAGAATTGGCGGAAAGTGCGGTACCAGTCACGGCGATAAGAACCGTCAACATAAACCATGTCTTTCCATCCTACTTGGGCAGTGAAGAGAGCAGCTTTATCCCAGTTGCTTGAGGTGTTTTTGGTTGTACCACCAGCGCCACCAGATGATGGGTCAAAGCGATTGATAACTGTGGGAAGTTCTTTCAGGATATAGCTTTGAGAGGTGTCAAAAGATGCATTTGTGTAGGTGTTGACATTCGTGCTTTCGATGACGTGACCTACCCATCCTGCGGTTGTAGAAACGCTCCAATCTTGGATTTGTTTATTATAAGAAAGGAGGTAGTCAGTGTAGATTTCGCTTGTTCGACTATTGGTTAGC
>JABZGM010000272.1 GCA_015259235.1 Alloprevotella sp.
GACTACATTCACGTAGACACGCACAACATCCTCTTCATCTGCGGTGGAGCATTCGATGGCATTGAGAAGAAAATTGCTCAACGCCTCAACACGCACACTGTGGGTTACGATTCGGTGCAAAACCTCAAAAAGATTGATGCTTCCGATTTGATGCAATATGTGGAACCACAAGACTTAAAGTCGTTTGGTCTCATTCCCGAAATCATTGGTCGTCTGCCTGTGCTCACCTACTTGAAACCTTTGGACCGCACGGCATTGCGCAACATTCTCACCGAACCGAAGAACTCGATTATCAAACAATACATCAAGCTCTTCGCACTCGACGACATTGCGCTGACCTTTGAAGACGCCGTACTCGACTACATTGTTGACCAAGCGGTGGAATACAAACTCGGTGCACGTGGACTTCGTTCTATCGTGGAAACCATCATGATGGACGCTATGTACGAAGCGCCTTCGAGCGACAAGAAGTCACTCACCATCACCTTGGACTATGCTCGCCAGCAGTTTGAGAAAACAAATCTCTCTGCTGTATAATCATTCGCAAAAGTTTTCCATCATTAGTTCTCCAGCAAAGTTGGCGAAGATGCTCCATCTTCACCAACTTTGCTTTTTTTGCGCGCGGTTTACAAATTCTTTCTATCCTTCAATTGCGGGTATTGGGTTTTATCCGTAGAAAAAAGCATTCCAAAATCACAAAAAAACTGCACCAACGCATAAGCATTGATGCAGTCCAATATGTCGTAATAAGTCAATTACATTAAGGCAAAACTTCCATTTGTATGGGGAAACCTTGAACGCGGAGAGCAAGTCCTGTGATTTTTTGAGTGGCTAAATCGTATGCATAGAAACCATTGTCATCGGCATTGCTAACACCAAAATAGATTTTGCCATTGGCTTCTGCCACAGCAGCGAGACCGTTGGAAGGCTTGACACCTGGGATATAAGTTACAGTGCGCTTTTCAAGGTCGATGCACACAGGCACCATCACTTTCGCAAGATAAGGATTAGCCGACGCATCCAACTCGTAAGAAGTAACCATAGCATAGAGTTTACCATCTGAGCCCAAACGAACAGTTGCCAAATAATTGAGCGTATGGTTGAAGTTTTCCACTTTGGCTTGCGCAATATTCAAAGCGTAGTCTGCATCAAATTCTGTTTCTCCTTTTTTGATGCGCAAAATACCACCATCAAATCCGGGTTTGAAACCCCAAGCGCCCATGCAATTCAAATAGATAGCACCGTCTTTGGGATTGACAAAAATGGAATGTGCATCGATGGGTCGCGTGGCAAAGGAGAGCTGATGCTTGGTATCTACTATTTTCTTCAACAGTTTTCCTGCTTTAGTGTCTATGATGGCCACTTCTGCTTGCTTCAAATGGGGCATCCACTGACTATCAAACTGATTGAGTCCGACAAACAACAAACCATCGCGCACAACCATAGCACCTGGTGCCACACGCACCTCTGGTTGTGCAAGAGCATTTAGGTCTATATCGCGCACTTTTTGCATCGTGGTGGGATTAAATTCCATAACGATGCCAAGGTTTTGCATACTCAGATAGGCTTTGTCCTCAGATGCCAATACGATATTGCTAGCCCCAGAGTTAGCAGGAAGAGCAAGCGTTCCACGCTCTGAAAGATGACCTTTTTTGTCGGTCACATAGTGAGTGAGAACAGACTTTGTGCTTCCCATATAGTCGGGGAGAACAAAAATGTGCTGACCAATGACAATGGGAGGTACGCCAAAACCAGCTGGGCGAGCTTGTGAATTATCGATGTAGCCTTCCATTTTTTCAACTGTTTGGAAGTAGCTCACTCCACTTGCCCCATCAGCATTGCCAACATTAGTAGTGATGAGAAAACGGCCTCCAGCGGTTTCCGGTGTGCTTGGAGTGTCTTTGTCGCAACTAGGCATTGCAACGAGAGCAAGCGCAAAGGCTAGCCCAGAAAAAAGGTGTTTGAACATAGGATAATATATTTGATGAATTAGAAAATGCGAAACATAGATATTCTTATCGGAATAGATAGCGCAATTTGATAGAGAAGTTTCGTCCTGGCAGAGGTCTATTAAATTCGGAAACAACTTCTCTGTTAGTTAGATTTCTCAATTTGAAAGTCAGCGTCCATCGATTATTGTCAAAACTATGTTCGATAGCAGCGTCGCAAGTAAGAGAAGTGGGAATTTTACGATCTTGATAACGGCTCAATTCGAAATCATAAAAATACTGATGGATGTATGATGCGTCAAGAAGTACACGTGTGTTTTGCCCCTTTCCTCCAAACCAATTTCTTCCGTGAAGTTCCAAACCACAATTAGCCATCATATAAGGCACATTGGGGATACGTTTTTCGTAAGAAGGATTGGGGACTTTTGTTTCTGGGATAAATTGACGAACATCGCGCAAATCTTGCCAAGTAGCATTAATATAGGCATAAAGCCAAGGAGTGAAATCACCTTTCACTTCTCCCTCAACACCTTTGGAATTTACAGCACCAAAATTAGCATATCGCGCAGTAGACGGAATCATTCCTGGAGTAAAGCGGATCATATCAGTGAGTTGACTAGCAAAAACATTGAATTCTGCTTCAAACATTCCTCCACGCTCTAAGTTTTTATGATAAAGCATCCCCAAATTCAGACTATTATTGCG
>JABZGM010000273.1:0-2386 GCA_015259235.1 Alloprevotella sp.
TATGGAAATAACAGGTAAAATCATCGAAGTCCTCCCACTCAAGAATGGTACATCATCTAAAGGCGAGTGGCAATCACAACAGTATGTTTTAGAAACAATAGAACAGTATCCCCATAAATTCCTTTTTGAGGTTTTTGGAGCGGATAAAATCAGTTCATTTGCGATACAAATAGGTGAGCAGGTTACCATATCTTATAATACCGATGCTCGTCTTTACAAAGACAGTTGGTATGGTTCAAACCATGCATGGAAAGTTGTTCGTTCTTCTTCCGCTGCTCCAACTTCTCCATCTACACAAGAAAACTCAGAAACTACTCCGTACTAAATGGTCTGAGTTTCATTAGTAATCTCCACGGCAACGTATAAGGTGTACTAGAATCTGGAAAATTCTAAGGAAAACATTTTGTTTCCCTTTTGTATCTCCTCCATACTCTGCCACGAAGATATTATTCTGTTTACAAATAATGTCTATTTATGGCTTTCACTCCTATACTTATTGGTATAGCTGTTGTGTATGTCGTTTATTATGCAGTCGTAATAATTTACGATCTGTATTTTAACGACAAAAACCAACAGCTCAAAGTCGAAGACGAAGAAATAGAAATTGCAGCCGAAGACAATGCAATTTCAACGTCCTCGTACACCCCCTCTGTGTCTGCTAGCTCAAATGCGTCTACAGAACTTCCACAGGAAGAGTCCGTAGACGAAGAAGAGATAGTAGTCGCTGAGACTACTTCTTTCAATCAAGATTATTCAGAAGATACTACGATAGTAGAGTCTCAACAAGTAGCTCCAGCAATGAATGGAGGGCTTCTAATCGAAGACTTGTGCCAGCAGGTCAATGAGATGAAGACCCCAGAAGGCTTGGAGTTTGTTGTGACGAGCTATGAATAGTTTCTAGCGAATAATTAAAAAAACTCTTTTTATTAACTTCAAACTCAGGTTTCTATGAAACAAAAGTTCAAGAATCTGTTTGGAAAGTCCAAACAGCGCGCACTTGTACTCGCGTGCGCAACAATAGCCTATAACACAATGACGTATGCCCAAGGAAAAGCAGCGCATGGAGTAGGTGCAATCAATGATGTAACAACTGCTTTTAGGGGTTACTTAGATCCTGTTCAAAAGCTGTTGTATGCCATTGCAGCCATTATTGCACTCCTTGGTGGTTTCAGCATTTTCACGAAGCTCCAGAACGGCGACCAAGACGTTAAGAAGACAATCATGCAAGTTGTCGGTGGTTGCGTAGCCTTTATTGCTATCGCACAAGCTCTACCGCAGTTCTTCAAGCCTTAAGGGTCAAATATCTTCAAGTAAGTTATAGTTTACTATGAATGGCTCTAAAAAAGGGCTATTCATAGTAACTTTCAAACAGCAAGAACTATGGAAGTCAATTATAATGGCTACCCCGTCTTCAAAGGGCTCCAAAAACCGCTAGAGTTTATGGGTATTCGTGGTCGTTTTCTATACTATATAGCAGGAGCAATAGCAGGTGCATTCTTTGGTTACATCTTGTGTGCCATTTTGGTCGGACAGTTAGTAGGCTTCATTGTTCTCGTCCTTATAGCTCTAGGCGGTTACGGAGCATCTCGTGTTATGCAAACTCATGGTCTGCACTCAAAACCAAGAAGTAAAGACATTTACGTAGTCAAGACATTATTCACCCGACAATAAATCTAATAATAAGGGATGGCAAAGAAGCGCACCTTTGATTCACTTTATGCACAGCTTGAAGAAGTGAGGGATGGTAACGGCAACGTTCAAAACACCATCCTTTATTCTATGCGTGGAGAACCAAGTGTAATCATTCAAATAGAAAATCCTGTACAGAAGTATTGTGCAGATGAAGATCAGTACTATTTTTATCTAGATGTACTAAACAATCTAGTTGCTGTTTTAGGAGAAGGATACCTTCTTCAAAAGCAAGATGTTTTCAGTAAACAAGAATACAATCATGAAATATCAGAAGAAATGGAATATCTCAGCAAGAGTTATTTCAAGTATTTCAATGGTCGTGTTTATACCTCTACACAAACCTATCTCATCATCACTCAGGAAGTAAAGAAAGGTCGTTTTGTCAAGTTCGAACCTCAGAAGGCAAAAGAATTTGAAACAAAAATCGCCAAGATAATCTCTGTCCTTTCTGAACGCGGTATTCCTTATAAGAAACTCAACAAAACGGAAGTTCACGACTACCTTTATCGTTATCTAGCAGTTCAGTTTAAAGCAGCTAAACTGAGCATCTCCAATATAAAATCCAGCGATGAATGTTTGAAATATGGTGATCGAGCTGTCAAAACCTACTCCTTGGTCAATATTGATGAAGTAGATCTTCCCACATATATCAAGCCCTCAGCGCAGATGAATATCAATGGGGTTGGCATAGTTA
>JABZGM010000273.1:2396-2652 GCA_015259235.1 Alloprevotella sp.
CGTCATCTATAATCAAGTAGTTCAAATTCCACAACAACGTCAGCTAATCCGCGGACTACAAGCCAAAGCAAAAAGACATCGTGGTCTTCCTGATGCCTCAAATCGTATTGCTCAAGCTGATATAGAAACCGTCCTTGATTATGTCGCTACCCAAAGCAAACTACTTGTTCACAGCAGCTATCAACTCATAGTAAGTTGCCCCCAAGATAAAGTAACAGCAGTTACATCCTACATTGAAACAAAGTTCTACGATATC
>JABZGM010000274.1 GCA_015259235.1 Alloprevotella sp.
GTTTGTTGTAGCTGAGGTGTACAAGCGTGTAATAATCTACCATTCGCCACGCGTTGCCATATAGCTGTGCCTTTTCGTTCCGTACTTTTGCGCACGCGTCAAAGGCTTCTCTGATGTTTTGTTCGATTTCCATGTTGTTTGTCGTTTTGTTGTTCGCTTTATATTCTACTACTCCTACTTTTTGCCTTTTGGTAAAGTCTGTCCATTTCCTCCAAGACATCTCGCAGACAAAAGGGCTTCCCATTTTGTATCTCATACACTATGCGCCTTATTTCCTGCCTACATTCATAAGCCACTTGCCTATCTTTCAACCCCCTATTTCGGGGTTTGTAGACAAAAGGAGGGTCTGCCATTCTTTCTCTAAGACTGGGTTCACGGTCGTCCAGGAATAACATGTGGTCGATGCGGTCGATATACTCCCCCTCTCGTTCGGTTATAATTTCCATTGATTTGTCCATGTTGTTTCTTTTGTTCTTTTATTCTGTTTTTACTTTGGGTATGCGATTTCTCTCACGAATCCAATCAACCGATTCGGCTGAAACCACAAGAACGCGAACCCCCTCTATTACTTCAAACACAAAATCGCCACGAGTAGAAAGGTAATACGTACATTCTTCCGCGCTGAAATACTCCATCACGTGTTGAAGGTTGATAATATGGCTCCCACGTACGACTCGCTCGTCTATTTCGACAGAGCAATAATAAATGGGGCGCATAAAGTCTGTGGGTTTCTCATTGACAAAATACCCCTTACCCTTACAGCTTGAGCATTTAACTTCATCACGATAAAAACGACCGCTCTTTTCTTTGCGTTGCCGTTTCACCCACCCGAACCCTTCGCATTCCTCGCAGATTCCGTTTTTTCCCGTTAGTATCACTTCTTTTTCCTGTGGCAACTGAGAGATTACATCCTTCAGGGCTTTCAGCCTTATCGTCTTTCTTTCTCCATGTCTTTCAAAAGCATCGCGCCAAAGGTTGGTCGCTGTCTCCTTGTAGTCATTAGAGAGAAGTGAAGGCGCGATAAATATAGACGCGTATAACTTCGTTGCAAATACAAAATCTTTATCCTTGCATGGCTTATTTATGTAAGGTCTATCATCTGAGAGGTCGCAAAATAGCTCCAAAAGCTCCTGCTCGTTGTTGATTCTTTTTCTTACTTGTTCCATCTGTTTCAATCGGGGTAAATTATGTTTTTATTCCGTTTTTCTCCTCTACCTTCATTCTCTCAACGAATCGGGCGAGTGTATTGCGGTCTACCTTACAAATAGCCGCGATTTTACGTTTAGATACACCCTCTTTTAGAAGCTCCCTTATTAGTGTGCGTTTTGGGAATAGCTTGGTGTTTTTATATGCCGTTTCGCTCCCTTGGGGACGTCCTAATATCACCCCCTCCGCGCGCTTTCTAGCAAGGGCTTCTTTTGTTCTTTGGCTTATTAGATTTCTTTCTATCTCAGCACTCAAACCAAATGCAAAAGCGAGAACCTTGCTCTGGACGTCGTCGCCTAGTCTGTAGTTGTCTTTGATGGTCCAAACCTTGCAATTTTTTGCTAAGCAGATATTGAGAATCTCCATTATCATAAACAGATTGCGACCAAGGCGTGATAACTCCGAACAAATGATAAGGTCGCCCTCTTTCACCTTTGAGAGTAGTTTCCCCAACGCTCTCTTGTTATACGCTTTTGTGCCGCTGATGGTTTCTTCAATCCACCCATCCACGGTGAAAAAGTTCTTTTTGCAAAACTTTTTTATTTCAAATCGTTGATTCTCGACCGTCTGTTTGTCGCTACTTACTCTAATATAACCGTAAATCATTGTTTCTTCTTTCTTTGGCGTCTCTTTTGTTTTTATCAATCGGGGCAAACTAGGCTGTCTGCATATTGCTCCGTGGGTTCGGGTTGGTGCATCGTTGTGTTGGTGGGTTGCTCTCTGAAATAGGACACTAACATCAACACAAAGGGCAAAAGCACACCGGCTACCATGATGAAAGCAAATGTGTAGCTAAGCGCGATTTCGATGGGGTCTTCTTCTTGTTTCATTGTCTTGTTGTTGTGAACTCTGAAAAGAATCGGGGTTTATTTGTTGTCTTCGTTTATTTTGGTAAGCCATTGTTCGTATATCCTGCTCGATATTTGAGCCATCATAATAGGTGGCACAGACATTCCGCAAACATAGTGTGGCTTCTGCTTTAGAAAGTCGTAATCTTGTGGAAACGATGAAATACAACAAACTTCGCTTCTTCCTAAAAATCGGGGCTGTTCAAATAGAATTAAACTATCTTCCTTCGCTGTTAAAGTTGGGCATATTTTTTCGTTGTAAACGTAGCTTTGCCCGAAGTTTGAATCCGTCCCGCGAATCCTTTGATTAGCCTGCGTTTGACTTATGTCGCCTTCTTTTCTGTTGTTCCACAACATTCTCGTGATGGGTGCTTCTATTTTTCGCCCTGAATAGTCAGCAATTTCACCAAATGGAATCATCGGCTCATTGAATTTGAGGTTTATGTAAGGTTTTTGCTCAAATAGATTTTTACGCATCGGCACTGCTTCTGCTAAATCCTTTCGTAAGCAAACGAAAAACACGCGTTCCCTCCTTTGCGGTACTCCCATGTTCTGACCGTCTAACAAGAAGTGAGTGCAATAA
>JABZGM010000275.1 GCA_015259235.1 Alloprevotella sp.
ATGAAATGCTATGATGTCGCTAATGATAAGAGTTTTGACTTTGTGTTGAAAAAGTCTTTGATTTACATCGAAATCCGCAAAAATTCGGTAGTTCAGATTGTATGGATGCATCAAAAGGAGTTGGCGACTGTAGAAACATCCTTGATGAGGGAGCGTGTTGTAATACTTCAACTGCTGACTCCATGAAGGAGCAACAATTCCTTTCTCTGTTTTGACACAACCGCATAGAACATCCACTTGTGAGGTTACAGCGTTTTGTAGAATGTCGTAGGGTAAATATAGCAATGTGTCACCAGCGTTTATATTGAGAATATAATGACCTCTTGCCAGTTTAGATGCTTTATTCATTGCATCATAAATCCCTTTGTCTGGTTCGCTGAGAAAGACATCTATAGTGTCGGCATATTGTGCTGCTACTTCTTGTGTGCCATCTGTGCTGTTACCATCTATAACGATATACTCTACATATTCGTTTTTGATAGAGCGGATAGAAGAAAAGGTTTTTGCAATTTCTTTGGCTGCATTTCTTACGACAGTAACAATACTCACCAATGGAGAAGTGGAAGAATCTATATTATTCATCTGACATAGAAGAGATTTGTTGAGGATTGTTGAGTACACCAATTCGACGCAGTAAGAGATATATCAGTCCACTACAAACTATTATCAGGAGCAATTGTATGATTAAAGTGTATAAAGCCTTTGTTACTAAGATTGTTCCTAGAAAATAAGCTGAAATTGAAGGTAAAATGGCACAACTACAAATGATAATGAAGGATGACATCTGCTGCTTATAGTTGATATTTGGCAAGTATTTTATAGCGAAATATCCATTGATGACAAATGAAATGGCTGCTATAATAACCATCAACCACAAGAGGGTAGTCATGTCGTAGAAAAAGCAGGATGCGATGGCAACCAATGAGAGAGACTTCTTAAAGACTTCTATTTTGAGAAAAAGTTGAGAATAGCCGAATACCTGAAGGATGTTTTGATTGATAATGATTAGGGGCTGAAATAGAGCTGAAAAACAGAGTATGCGAAGATAGAGAGTGGATTCAACCCAAGCGTTTCCTAGTATGACCAGAATTAGATTGTTGGCTACTGCACAAATGCTTAGCATAATAACTAGTGAAAGAAACACTACATTGTGTGTTAGCCGAATATAAAATTGTTGCAGTGAAGACAGACTATTACTCAAGTGTTTTGTGAAAATTGGGAGAGTTACTTTCTGCAACACGATGGAGAAATTTACTGAAATCAAAGAAGAGAATTGCTCAGAACGACTATAAAGACCTAGTTGCCGTGGACTAAACATTTTACCAATGATAAACAGGTATAAATTGTTGTACAAGCTGTCTATGATGCCAGATAGGAGGATGCGCGAGCCGTATCCAAACAGATTGGTTGCTGATGCAGAAGAATAGCTGAAGCGAGGGCGTTGAGGAACAATCAATAGTAGAATTATTGTGTAGACTGATTGTCTTACAAGTTGTTGAGCGACTAAAGCCCATATTCCCCAGTTAGCAAAAACGAGCATTATACCTACACCAGCTCCCAAAGTTGAACTTAAAATGGAGGCTATGGCTTGTCGTTTAAAATCTAGATTTCTTGTAAGCCAAACTTTAGGGACAATGGAAAAACTTCCAATTATCACCGTGATGCAGATATATCGTATAACCTCTGTTAGCTGTGCATTGCTATAAAACCTAGCAATAAAGGGTGCAAGTAGGAAAAAAAGTCCATAGATGAAGACGGCTATGGATACATTGATAACAAAAACGGTATTATAGTCTTCGGAAGAAACAACCTTCCTACGAATGAGAGAGTTGGAGAAACCTCCATCTATGAGAACATTCGAGAGGGCCACGAAGATGAGAGCAACAGCTATGATGCCATAAACGTCGGGACCTAGAAGGCGAGCAAGAATCAAACTAACGAGAAAGTTTATCCCCGTTCCCGAAAGGTTTTCAATTAAGCTCCAACTAAACACCCCTAAAGTACGTGTTGGCTTTTGATTCATTCCGCTTGATTTATAGCATTTTTAGTCCTTTATATGAGAAATAGAGAAAGCATAGCACACTAGTGCCCATAAGACTGAATATCATAGTGAGCATACGTTTGGGGCCAGAAGGACGCACAGGAACTGCTGCTGCTTGAATGACGGTAAATGCAGGAGTTCGTTCTTGTAGGCGTGCAGTCGCAGTACTCACTTGTTGTCCGAGTTGAGTTACTTTGTTGTATGTATTCTGCATCTCATTTTCCAAATCCTCTAGTTTTGTTTGGTAAGACGCTAGAGTTAAATCTGTGTGACTATCTGCATAGGCTGCATAAGCATGTTGTTTTTTGGTGTATTCTTGCTGAGCTTCTTTATAAATAAGCTCTAGATAGTTGAGGTCTACTTTGGCTTTGCTTGTTCGATATTCTATTATATATTGTTGCAATCGCTCCATGATGGCATCTGCCAATGATGCAGATACAACAGGGTCTGTTGTTCTTGTCTTTAAGTCTATCATCCCCGTCTGTTTATCGATATTGCAAACAATACTATTTTGCACAGTCTTAATCAGCGTCTCTTGGTCTTTGGTGAAATGAGTAGGTGAAATTGGTTTAAGAAGTTCTTTGTTTT
>JABZGM010000276.1 GCA_015259235.1 Alloprevotella sp.
TGGGAGATTTTCCAAAAAACGTCGAAGTTTTTTTGATTTTTCTCGGACATTTTCTCACGAACTTAGGAGAAAACCCCAATAATCATGGACTTACCTGCAATTTACCGCTAACCACCTGCCCATCTTCATACACAAAACATGAGACAAATCAACAAAGAGGGAAAGTTGTTTCAGACAAACGCAATTAAAACGCTGTTTTTCTAGAAATACATTGCTAAAATACTCCTCGTGCTAAAGAGAGACCCACCAACAAGAGGATGAGGATGCGGACTATCATGATGAGCTCAACTCGATCTTTAGACCTTTATCGTGCAATTATTGATTTTTCTTCTTGGGTGGCTTGCTAAGTTTGTAAGAAATTTGGAGCATAGCATAAGATGGCAGCGAGTTGTACCAGGTTTCTACGATGCCTTGTGCATTGATTACTTTTGTCACGTTGCTGAGCCCGCCGAAGATGTCGTAACCATCCAAAGCAACGCCTAAACGACCGCGAAGGAAGGTCTTTTCTAAACGAGCATTCGCCACAAAACGTAGGTCGTTCATACTTGCATCGCTATACCCCTCACGTTGATAGAGCTTGCAGTCTGTATTAAACGCGAAGCCTGCAGGAAGAGAAATCTGAGCATTTAGTCCGTAGGTTACATCAAAACTATTAATAGTTTGGAAGTTCTTGCGCTCCGATGTAGCATGCCAATAGCGTGCTCCGATGCTTCCGTCTAGAATCACGCGTTTAATTTTGGCATTAAAACGGAGGTTTTGCTGCACCGCAAAGTTTTGTACCGTGCTTCGTTCCGTCACAAAGTCTACACTGTTGCGGAAGTCTGCCTTCGTCTCGCTGGTAAAGAGCGTCTGTCTGTCCTTGTCGAAAGGTCGTTCCCAAAACATTCTAGCGGCAGCATGCCAATTTCCGTCTACATTTCTCGGAGAAAAAGTGCGCACACCAGTGGCTGCATCGTAAGTTTGCCCGTGCGCAATGGCATTGCGTGTGACGTCCCAATCCCCACCGATGGCAAATGATTTGCCTTCTCTCCATTTCGTCCAACTTCTAGACAGAGCAACACGGTGCGTAGTGCTGCGTTGGAGATGAGGATTACCGCGATATATATTCAGGGGATCGGAGTTGTCGACATAGTTCAATAGATTTTGCAGGTCGGGATAAGCATAACCTAATTCATACATTACCCGGAACGCATCACCACTCCATGCAATAGATGGTAAAAACACCACAGTGTTGCGATGAGGAGTCGCGTGCAGCGTGTTGCGGTCGTAAGAAAGACGATCGTTTGTCCATTCTAGTTTAGGATCAATTCTGATGCCATTGCTCGTCTCTTTGTTTATCCAAATAACGCTCCAAATATGAAGTGTACCTGTGAGCGTGTTTCGACTAGCCATATATGAGTTGGGCGCATCCAAGGTCTGCAACAATGCCGCAGTTGTGGAAGGCAAGTTTCCGAATGTAGGAGCATTTGCACGTAGTCTATCCAAGCGGTACAGATTACGATCGCCTTTTTGGTAAGCCTCTCTAAGGCTTATCGTTGAATTTATGCTCACCCAATCAGAGCGATAGTTATAATTGGCACTAAAACTCGCATTGGCTTTTGTAGAAGGTGCGTCTGTGTAGCGCAGTTGATGCTCGTTCGTGTGTGGCACTTGCGCTGATTGACCATAGTGCAATTGATAGGCGGAAAAAGCAGTACCAGTTTTGTGTTCAAAGTCAGCATTGAAGTCTAGCGAATAATAGTCTGGCGTGCGTGGCACCTTGGCAAAACTAGAGGTACTTAGCCTTCCCGACCACGCATGCTCGCGACTCTTCTCTTGATTCTGCTGGCGATTCACCAGCATCTTCGCCAATCGTTCGCTAGAACTCAGAAACAAACTGTCTAGCGACGCAGCACGATAGGCATCTTTCGGGTCGGCTGAAAATTCCGCTCCTTGGTGCAAGGCGTCACTGCGGTGATGTTGATAATACAATGCTCCAAAGACTTTGAAATATCCTTCATCTCTCTTTCTTTCATAGGCTTGCTCTGTCTGCACCTTGAAGTGACTGCCCTCTGCTTCACGACGTGCGCGATTGAATGTACTATTAGGCAGCGTGGGTTGAAAGGTTTCTGAGGAAGTAATGCTTTGGTTGAAAGTGTTTTGATGGTAAATCTTAGCATGCCCCACATATTTCCATTTGTCCTTATCGCCTTTGACGAGAAATTCGAAGCCAGCAGTTTGCATCTCGGTGCGACCCGAGGATGCACCATTGGCGTTCCAATTGCCGGAAGTGCCTGGTTCTCGCGTGTCGTTCGTGTTGTTGGCATTGCCATATAGGGCTAGGCGCGAGTGGTCGGTGAAACGAAGCCCAAAGACGCGCCCGAGATAGCGGTTGGCTGAGCCATATCCAGCTCCAACATTGCCCACCCATCCGATGGAATACTCGCGTTTCAGATTGACATCCACCACAAGAGGGAGGTCTTCTTTTCGCTCTTCCTTGCCTTTGGTGATGAAGCTCCAGGGATGTTCCTTGCGATAGACCTTCACCTTGTTCACCATATAGGCGGGTAAATTTTCCAATGCCATGCGAGGGTCTCCGCGAAAGAAGTCTTCGCCATTGACCAAAAGACTGCTCACATA
>JABZGM010000277.1 GCA_015259235.1 Alloprevotella sp.
GAATAGTAAAATGGTTTAAAGAAAGATCAGAAGCTTTTCCGCATAAATATCAGATTGACGCGAATGATTGTGGCCCAACATGCCTATTCATGATAGCAAGATATTATGGTCAGAAATACTCTATCAACTATTATCGTGAGAAGAGTGGTATTAATCGAGAGGGAGTTTCTATGCTCCGATTAAAAGATGCAGCGGAAAATTTGGGTTTTCATACCATATGCGCCAAGATTACCCTACCTCAACTCAATGACGATATACTACTTCCTTGTATTCTACATTGGAAAAACAATCACTATGTAGTTTGCTATGCCATCAAAGGGCAAGGAGTCAAACGCAAATACTATATTGCGGATCCAAGTTTGGGAAAGCGTGTGGTCAGAGAAGACGAACTACGACAAAATTGGCTAGCTGGAACGTTTGAAGATGAACCTATAGGCATAGCCTTACAACTAGAGCCTTCGGAAGAATTCGCACAAATTGCTGTTGCCAAAGAAGAAAAAACGAGCAATATATTGTATAATTTTTGGCCACATATCCTCCCTCACAAATGGAAAATTATACAAATGCTGGTGGGTACCATCATCATCATGGGGATGAACTATATGCTTCCACTTATTTCACAAATGGTGGTAGACATTGGCGTGCTACATCGAGATCTGGCTTTTATTATGCTCATGATGGGCATACAATTGGGCATCTCATTGTTCACCATTTCCATACAGTTTGTGCAAAGTTGGTTGGCACTCAACATGCACACGATTATCAACATCAAGTTAATTGCCAACTATCTCTCCAAGCTGTCCAAGATGCCTCTGCAATTCTTTGAGCGAAGAACATTGGGAGACATTCTTCAACGTATCGGCGACCATGACCGCATCAAAGGATTTTTGATGGGCGATTTAATCAGTATCCTATTCTCAGGAACTACTTTTATCACTTTTAGTATTATTCTCTTTGTCTACAACTGGATTATATTCTCTATATTCTTTGCGGGAAGTGCGCTACATGTGGTGTGGATATTGGCGTTCATGAAGTATCGTCGCGAGATAGATCACCGCATGTTTGAACAATCTTCACTGCTACAAAACAATTTGGTGCAGTTTGTGCAAGGGATGCAGGAGATAAAGATCAACAACATCGAGCAACAAAAGCGTTGGGAATGGGAACGCATCCAAGCTAAGGTTTACAACATCAGTGTTCGGGCACTACGCATCGGACAAGTACAAAGTGCAGGATCATTCTTTTTTTCGACAATCACCAACATCGCTATCTCTTATCTCACGGCCAAAATGGTGATTACAGGGGAACTTACATTAGGAATGATGGTATCTTTGACTTTTATAATTGGGCAAGTAGCAGCTCCCATCGGTTCTTTCATTGGATTTGCTCAGAGTTATCAAGATGCCAAAATCAGCCTTGAACGATTGAGCGACCTTTATACTCAAAAAGATGAGTATGAAGACGAAGTAAACTTAATAAAAGAAGCGCCTGAAGGCAACTTGCAACTGGATAACATATCCTATAGTTACTCTGGACATGAGCGAGACAACGTGTTACACAATATATCCATTATTATTCCACAAGGCAAAACCACTGCCATCGTAGGAGCAAGTGGTTGTGGCAAAACTACGCTAGTGAAATTGATGCAAGGATTTTATCTTCCACAAAAGGGAAAAGTTTATGTAGGTGACAGAGAGCTTGACCAAATTAATAAGTCCGTTTGGCGAGCTAACCTTGGCGCGGTGATGCAAGATGGCTTCATCTTCTCTGACAGCATAGCAAATAACATAGCAGTTGGCGAGAAGGACTTTGATAAGGAACGCCTTGCTCATGCGATGAACGTGGCCAACCTCTCTGATTTCGTTGAAAGCCTTCCTCTTAACTATGACACAAAAATAGGAGCTGAAGGAATGGGACTGAGTCAAGGTCAAAAGCAGCGCGTGCTCATTGCAAGAAGTGTTTACAAAAATCCCTCTTACATATTCTTAGACGAAGCAACAAATGCACTAGACAGCAAGAACGAACGTGAGATTCTACAACAAGTCAAAGCGTTTTATGCAGACAAGACAATGGTTGTTGTGGCACACCGGTTAAGCACTATCAGAAATGCAGACAAAATTATTGTAATGAAAGAGGGCAATATTGTAGGCGAAGGCACTCACGAAACGCTATTATCGACCTGCCAAGAGTATATAGAATTAGTGAACAATCAAATAGATAAAATGGATGATGAATAAGAATCAACAGAGCAAGGAACTTCTTAATCATCCTCATTGTGATGAGGTCAAAAATATCATGACTAGTTCATCTTATCATTTCCAGATCTTTAGTTTCTCATGGTTATTAATTGTTCTTTTTGTTGTAGTCGTTGCACTCAATACCATAGAAGTCACAATTAAAGTGAGAGATAAAAAAAACAATGAGGTGGTTGTATCGGAGAAACGCTTGACACTTCTAGAGTTATTTTGGAACAACACCAAAAGATAAAACGCACATTCAAAATCAAAGTGCAACTTTCTCCTCTGTTCTTCAAGGCAAAAATACGATGCCCCCCTGGGGAGGAGTCGCGGCCGGGGCGAGCAGCACCAAGAGCGACGTGCAAGCTGTGGTG
>JABZGM010000278.1 GCA_015259235.1 Alloprevotella sp.
ACTCTGGAGATGCGCAGTGTGTCGTGTCGAATGTGCCAACGCTCGCGCCATCGCTCCTTGATAAGGGCTGCCCCCTCCGTGTAGATACTATCTCGGATGACGATGCTATCGCGGTGCAGCTTGATTTGGCGGATTGTGTCGCGCTGTGTTACTCTCAGCGTGTCGTGCTTGGTGATGGTGCGCGTTATCTCCTTTGAGGTCGTGCAGCTTGCTAGGATGATAGCAAACAAAGCGGTGAGAAAATATCGTATCATAACAATGTTGTTTATTTTACACAATCGTCACCGTTATCTCCTCTCCCTTCTTTTGCGCTTCGTGCATCATCTTGTAGAGTTTTTCAAAGGTCGCGCGACTATTTAAGACGGTTCCAATCTGCTTATTTTCCCCGACTAGGATACAGCCGTGCGTGTCTGCTGACGTGTTCCCAGCGTGAATGAGCACACCGACAAAGCCCTTAACCCCGACAAGGCGCGGTAACTTGCCACCGCACACTTTCTGATAGTAGGGGTTGCGCCCAAATCTCGGGCTTACGCTGTCCATGTCCACGCGATACGTACCAGTGGGGATTGCTGTTTCTCCGTGCACTTTGATGCGCTTAATAACGTCCTCGGGCTGTCTATCGGTTAGCCCTCTATCTTTGTCTTCGAGCGTATCGCAGATTCTTTTTCCTGCGATTTCTAATTGCCCGATTGTATAGGTATCGCGTTTTGCGATTCGTCTTAGGTATATGTTCATTTTTATTCTTTCTTTTAAGTTCGGGGCGCGGTTGTTAGGTTTCCGCGCCCCTTACTCTGTTGTGTTATTCGGATTCTCCTTCCTTCTTTTCTTTTAGTTCGTCTAAGTCAATGTCAAAGTGTCTCGCCGTCTTATCGACAAGAATGCGCTGCGCTATCTTCGCCCACTTAGCATCGTTGCACGAGCTTTCATTTTCCAACATCGACCAAAATTGCCAAAAACACACTGCACCAGCTACAACGTTTGCCAACTTCACGGGCAATCCCTCGAAGATATAGGTTTCCATCAGATATGCAAGGACGGTCACGGAGTACACCTTTATAAGCGTTACAAACACTCTACCTGCATACCTAGATTTGAACTTTCCATCATTAGCTTCGGGGTGCTTCTTCTTGACTCGTCGTGATAACGACCAAGCCGTATAGCAGTCAAACATTATGGCGATTGTGCAAATCACGATGAAAGGCAATGTCGGCTGCAGAAGCGCAACCAAAGCCCCAAACATGCTCACACAATACCTGCCACAATGCGTGACGAAAGTCTTCAATACTTCATTCATATAGTCTGACATTTACTTCTTCTATTTCGTTGTTTAATTTCGTCCACTTCTTCGGTGAACTTGTAAAATACTTCTTTCATCTCTGGTCAAATCGTTTAAGTAGTGGGACAAATCGCTTCAAAGCTCTCCCCAGGCAAAGACGAAGGCCACGGGTCCACCGTGGGGAAGTTGAACAATCCAGGACGAACGCCAGGGATATTTTCCTTGTCGATGTTTGAGGCAAAGCGAGCAGTCATCACGTGGGCACCACCACTTACTACTGTGTTGAAATTTATACCGCCAATTTGCGAGAGTGTATCATCGTCGTACAACGGACAAATCACAGCCATACAACCGCGGAATCCGTCTTGAATGTTATAGAGCTGAAAACTTGCGCCGTTTCCAGAGCCTCGTGTAGTAGCTTTTGACCAAGGTTTGAATTTGATAATTCCCCAATTCCCTTTGTTGTAGAATTGGACATCAATCTGCGCTCCGTTTCGTCTGATAAGAAGGAAGTTGCCATCAGCCAACGCGCCACTGGTGAGCTTTCTCCATCCGGTATCACCTCTCACCACGTGCCAAACTCCACCGCGCTTTTCCCACTCCCACGCGCCGGTGCCTGCACCATCCGTGGAGAGATAGCGCGTGCAGTCCTCTTCATCTCCCACAATCGCGCCTTCCGTTGTTTCGGGCTTGTCGGGTCGTCCCTTGCCCTTCAGCCACTTCACCGCCACTTCCGCTTCGGGGATAAGTTCGGGCAAAATCATATTGTGTGCCTTGTCGAAAAGCTCCGACTTTCTCACCACGTCCTCGATGTCCGCGGTTCTCACCACATCACTAGGTAACGGCTGCGCTTCGCAATGTCCACCTTTGCAACTATCGGGCAAAAGGTCTGCCTTCACCTTGCCGTCCTCTCCCAAAATGCTTGCCGCGGCTGCTGCGTTGGCTTGTTTGTTACTGTTGTCGATACTATAATCCAAGATAGCACCGTTTTGGCTGTCGATGGTGAGCGTAGCGCGCACGCCATCGGGGTAAGTTTTTACAAATCTGTTTTTTTCTTCTGCCATAGGGTTAAAGATTTAAGGTTTATATATTGGGTCTGTTATCGCTGCTAGCGTCTCAAGAAAAACACGCGTTGGTTGCATGATTATGTATTGAGCGTTAATTTAGTCGGTCTCCAAATGGAAAGTAGCCCCTCCGAGCTTGGGTTCCCGTGTTCGTCTACGTAAGGTTGCGTTTTCTTGTAGCCGAAATCTAATCTGAACACGTCTCTGTACTTAATTGTATTCTCAGATTTATTCCAGCCTTCAATGTTAATCCATGTTGCATCATAGCCT
>JABZGM010000279.1 GCA_015259235.1 Alloprevotella sp.
GTCTATCGACGGGGATGATGGTGTGGCTCACCAGTTGCAAAGATTTCGCGATATGCAAAATCGAAAATAATACACACATTCGTACAAAAAAACGCGGAAAAATTTGCCTAGTACACAAATATGTACTATCTTTGCAGTGTACAAATAAAACAATTTCAATATGTCACACAACAACAACGAGACCACTATGAGTCTCACCCTCGAAGAAGCTGAACTCATCGAAGCCATCCGCCGCTACAAAGCGGCTTACCCGAATGGCGCAAAGTCTCTCCTCCGCTATGCGCAAGAGCTCTTTGATAATCTCATAGATCAGTAGTATTAACCTCCTGCTCGCCCTCTGAAAGGGGCGAGCAACCTCTATCCCTCATCACAATGACAACGAACACTTTCGTACCCAAAGATCAACGCATACAAGATATGCGCACACGCTTTGATGATGTAGAAGATTTTATCAGCTGGCGGGAAATCGCCAATACTTATTTTCAACGTGGCTCTTCATGGTTTTATCACAAACTTAATGGACACGATGGGAATGGGAAACCGGACGGGTTTACTCCTGAAGAAGCTGAAACTCTCCGCAATGCTTTGATAGACATCGCTAATCGTCTTCGTCTTGCAGCTGATCGTATCTGATAGCTAAATCGTTCAAGATTTCGACCGTGACATCATTTATTTGTACACCGCGCGCCTTGGTCGATGCGCGCAAAAAAATCCCCTCGTGGTCTAATGGACTGCGAGGGGTATTGTTGTTGTGAAGAGATGGGCAGACACTCTCGAGCGTGGCATCCGCTCGACGGTCTCCATTGATGGGGATGATGGTGTGGCTCATCAGTTGCAACGCTATCATAATTTGCGCGCTAATAAGTAATCGGTGTGTTTTGTAGTTGCTATTTTAATAGGTATGCGCGTGTATCTATATTTGAAAGGTTAAAAATGAGGTTTGACGTGCATTTTATTGGGTACACGCTTGTATCTATTCAAAAAAAGTCATACCTTTGCCATGTAATCGAAAGGGATACCCCTCAAGATTGCACCGCTTAAATTCACAAACCTCAAAATTACAGAATCATGTCACATCAATTTGGACTCAACCTTTTTGCAACTGCAAGTGAAGCTCTCGAAGCTGCAAAGACCGCTCTCGCTAACCTCAAGGAGTACGAGGCAACAGGCTCAAAGCAGGCTGCCAAGAACTATTTCAAAGCCTCTGGTCAAGAAGTAGGCGACGAAGAAGAGAACTACTACATGATGCGCAACATCGAACATGCCATCAGCCTCTACACAAAGAAGGTGGAACAAGGCTACTAAGCCACCGCAAACAGCAGGAGGGGTGCACCGCGTAAGGCGCACCCCTTCCTCATATATACTAGCATGAAAAAGAAAATCATACAAAGCCCCTCAGATATATGTGCTGCCTTTAAGGAGTTGCGCGAAGAACGTGGCTTAACGCATTATGCAGCTGCCAAAAGGCACAACAGCACACGAGTGAGCGGTGCACGCATCAAAGAGTGGGAGCAGTCGTCTAGGATTTACCTAGAATCGGTGCTTGCTCACTTAGAGGCGCTCGGTGCAAAAATGACGATCGAGTGGTAAAAAAACAGGGCAAAGATTTTGACGGATTGATTAAAGTCGTTATCTTTGCCCTGTGATGATATCACACCGCGCAATTTTGAGCGCGTGAATTTAAGCGCGACAAATTTAATTTGTCACAAGCCATCCTCTCTAGGGTGGCTTTTTTTGTCGTATAGCACGTAGTCTATGACGGCTCGATTAGCCTTGTCTATCTTGTTGCGGTTAAAGCTGATATATACATCCGTGACGGTCTTGGCTCCATGTCCAAGTGCTGCTGCTATCACGTCCTTGGATATGCCTATCTCGGATGCGATGGTCGCCCACGTGTGACGTGCCCAATATAAGGTGAGTTGTGGCGAGAAATCGAAGGGGAGCTGCTTTAGATAGTTATTTATGGAGCGACTGAGGGTATCGCGTGCGAATTGAGGTATAAAATCAAAGCATTTGGTTTCTGTGCCGTATTTGTCGATGAGTTGTTGCAACTCGGGTTGTACTGCTATGCGATATAATCTGCCAGTCTTGGCTCTGTAGTACTCCACCATCCCTTGTTGTGGTGGCTCTAGGTCGTAAATGTCTACAAAGTTGATGCCTATGAGCAGGAAACAAGCCTTGAATAGATCTAACACTCTATTTAGCCTGTCTGATTCGCTCTTGTGAAACCATAACTCACGGAGTTGCTGTGCGGTGAGATAGCGCTTTCGGGTCTCTTGGTTTTTGACTTTGACACGCTTGTAGTCTTGTCTGTCTATATATCCCTCTTCGTAGGCATAGTTTAGGACGGTTTTGATTCTGGTCATATATAATACAATCGAATTGGGCTTAAGATGCTGCTCTTGCTCTGCGTGTAGTATGTATTTTCTGAGGACATCGGGGGTGATTTGATCGCAGCTATAGCAGTCAATCTTTTTATCATACAACTGGAGCGAGCGCAGCACTGATTTGTACTGATATTTTGAGGAGTCGGAACGAGATAGCCCGCTGCATATTTTGAGAAGGTCTACAAAGTTCTTTTTTTCAACGTTGTCGGTTGCCCCCCAT
>JABZGM010000027.1:0-15194 GCA_015259235.1 Alloprevotella sp.
GGCAAGAAAGACCGTTTATGCTGAGAGTTCGCATAAAAAATGACGACTATATATGAAGTATTCTGTGAATGCATAGGCCGTAAAGCTGAGTGTCGCTTTAGCCAATGGTGATGCGACGCACTACCTTGCCCACTTTCACGATATAAATGCCGCGCTCCACGTTGAGCGTTAGGGTGAAATCATCACTCTCCACACGGTGGGTGCTCACTTTTACGCCCGTGATGTTATAGACCATCAAGTTGAGTCCTTCTGCATGTTGGACACGAAGTTGGTTGCCACGCACAGTTATGGCGATTTCGTCAAAGTTAGGTGCTTCCATCTGACCAGGGAGATTAGATACCATCGCAGTGGGAGATGAACTTTGCATAGCAAAGGGTGCCACAGCTGCAGGAGCAGAGTCAGCAAGTCCAGCTTTCTCTTGTGCTGCAGCCGACAAAGCGAAACTGCTCACGCAGAAAAGGGCTAAAGAAATGCGGAGTATATATTTTGACATAGGCTGAAATGCTAAGTAGTTATGGCAAATATACAACAAATTGCGGAGTTCACAAAAGGTTTATCCGTTTTTCTGCTCCTTTTGGCGCGCTTCTTTGTCCAACTCTTGGGGAAGACGGAAGGCGGTGTATAATTGAAACACGACAGCTACGGCAAGACAGAGCTTCCACTCCCCACCTTGCAGGGGCAACAAGCGAAAACTGCTCACGAGCATCAGCACCGCACTAACCATCAATAGGAAAGCACCGATGATTTCTTGACGACGCAGTCGGATAATCGTGGTGTTTTTACCTTCATAACGGCGTAAAATCTGCGTGCCGCCATAAGAGAGTGCTCCCAGAGTGAAAACATAAGGAGCATATTGTGCCAAGACTCCAGCCAGCGGAAGGAGTGCTCCGATGATAAGAAGCACACCGCCAATGATGGAAATAGCATTTTGTAGAGGAGTAAGGGATTTCATCATATCCAATGAAGTAGAAAAAGGGGAGAACACTGCGACAGGACTGCACTACCAAGCAACATTTGCAGTAGCACAGACGATTAGTTGTCGGAATCGTTCACCACCACATACACATCTTCATTCGCCTTTTTCATGAAAAGTTTGACACGTGCCACCTTTTCCACGGCTTCGGGAGAGTTATCCATCAGTTGGAGCGCTCGAGAATCTTCTTGATATTGCTTTTCAAACTCCGCGATGTCATGACGCAACTCATTGTTGCTGTTCGTGAGCAAGAGGATGTTGAGCACGCTATGTTCGTCGAAAATGCCAGCACCCAGCACAAAAAGTGCAATGACAAAGGCGATGCGGTAACGCCAGATGCGAGAAACGATGTTGGAAACACTTGTCATCCTGAAAAACGATTAGAGAAACGGGGAAAAAAGATGGAGATGTGCTACACGACTAGGCAAAGGCTGACTAAAGATCGTGCTGTTGCAAACGATAGGCTGCGAGTTCTTCGTAGCGAGTGCCGGGCTTTCCGTAGTTGGCATAAGGATAGATACTGATGCCGCCTCGAGGAGTGAAGAGCCCAGTGACCTCAATGTATTTAGGATCCATGAGACGAATCAAATCTTTCATGATAACATTGACACAGTCTTCGTGGAAATCTCCATGATTGCGGAAGGAGAAGAGATAGAGTTTGAGGCTCTTGCTCTCCACCATCTTCACATCGGGGATGTAGGAAATGCGGATTTCAGCAAAATCGGGTTGTCCAGTGATGGGACAAAGCGAGGTGAACTCTGGGCAGTTGAAGCGTACCCAGTAATCATTTTCTTGATGCTTATTGACAAACGACTCGAGCATTTCGGGTGCGTAGTCGGTGGGATATTGAGTGCCTTGGCTTCCGAGATGTTGGAGGCCTTCGGTTTCGCGTTGTGACATAAGGATGATAACTTATATAAGTTGAAAATTCTAAGTAAGAGACTACTTGTGGGTGGTCTCTTTAGTGAGCAGATATTGCTGCAATCCGTCATAGCGTAACTGGCAAGCAGGACAATGTCCGCAGCCATCTCCCACCACTCCGTTGTAGCAAGTGAGGGTGCGTTGGCGAATGAGGTCGAGCACTCCGAGTTCATCGGCAAGTGCCCACGTTTCAGCCTTATCGCGCCACATGAGTGGTGTGTGGATGCAGAACTGTTCGTCCATAGCGAGATTGAGCGTGACGTTCAAACTCTTGATAAAATTGTCGCGACAGTCGGGATAGCCCGAAAAGTCGGTCTGCCCCACTCCAGTGACGAGATGGAAGATGCCACGTTCGCGCGCATAAACCGCAGCGATGCTGAGAAAGAAGAGATTGCGCCCAGGTACAAAGGTGTTGGGCGGTGCATCGGCAGGCTTATGCTCATCCATGGTGAGAGAGGTGTCGGTGAGCGAATTGCGACCGAGCTGTCCTAATAAGGGCACATCCATCACCTCAAAGGGCACATTTTGTTCGGCACAAATGGTGCGTGCCAACTCTACTTCGGCTGCGTGCTTCTGTCCATAGGTGAATCCAAGGGCAAACACTTCGTCAAACTCACGAAGTGCCCAAAAGAGACAAGTGGTGGAGTCTTGTCCGCCACTCAAAACGACCAGAGCTTTATTGTTCATTGTGGATGAAATTGGTAAGAAAGGAGGTGGAAAACAGGTCCTCAATCCTAGGGTTTCGACCGAAAATCGAAGGGGATGCGATAAACTGTAGGAGCTTTCAAAAAAAACGTTGGACTTTTTCCAAAAAAACTCCAACGTTTTTCCAAAAATCTCCCACGTTTTTCAGAAAATCTCCGACGTTTTTTTTGAAAAGTCTGACATTTTCAATCTGAGGTGCGAGAAGATAACCAATAACTGGCAAAATACCTATTGCTACACGGTACAAAGACTAAGATTTGTCCTGAGCATTTTTGGCATCAATCTCTTTTTCTTGTGCATCGACACCTTCACTGAGCAAGTCATTGCCCCAGTGTTGCGAAGCAAGTCGGGCTTGTCGGTCCACCACTTCTTTGGCTTTGCGAGCGTAAACGATGAAGCGGAGCGATTGGGCGTAGGAGACATAGTTCCAAACCCAGTTGAGGAAAACGATGCTCTTGTTGCGAATGCCGAGGATGCTGCGGAGGTGGACAATGAGCCACATGACCCAAGCAAAGAAACCAGCCATCTTCACTTCACTAAATTCGGCAACCGCACGATTGCGTCCAACAGTAGCCATCGCGCCAACGTTCTTATAGCGGAAAGGTTTGAGTGTCTTGCCTTTCTGAAGGGCTTTGAGATTGCGAGCAAGGAGTTTACCTTGTTGAATGGCGACTTGTGCCAACTGGGGATGTCCACCTTTCCAGCGAGGATCCCCCTCTGGCATGATACATTGGTCGCCGATGGCAAAGACGCCATCCAATCCTTCTACCTGATTGTAGGCATCTACGACGATGCGACGTCCACGACCGATGAATTTAGGATCGAGATTTCCCACAGTTTCTCCAGCCACACCACTCACCCAGATGAAGGTGCGCGTGGCGATTTGCGTACCGTCTTTCAAGATGACGCGATGGTCTTGATAGTCGGTCACCATCTTGTTGAGCAGCACATTAACGCCCATGGTGCGAAGGAAGGTTTCGACGTGTGCAGAAGTGGGAGGACTCATGGCAGGTAGCAAACGTGGACCGGCTTCGATGAGGTAGATGTTCATCAAGCTAGAGGGCATGTCGGGATAGTCCTTGGGAAGGACGTGATTTTTCATCTCAGACAATGCACCTGCTACTTCGACACCAGTGGCACCACCACCGACAATCACAACATTGAGCAGTTCTTGTCGCTCGGTTTCGCTGGAGCAGGTGAGAGCGCGCTCAAAATTTTCGAGCAAGGCGTTGCGGAGTCCCATAGCTTCACTCACATTTTTCATGGGAATGGCGTGCTCTTCCACGTTTTTATTGCCGAAGAAGTTGGTGGTTGTTCCTGCCGCAAAGACTAGATAGTCGTAAGAAATCTTACCAATGGAAGTTTGGAGAATCTTTTGGTCGGTGAATACGCTACGCACCTCAGCCATGCGGAAATAAAAATCCTTGCTGCCGTGAAAAAGTTTGCGGAAGGGGAAAGAAATACTACTGGGTTCGATGCCAGCAGAAGCCACCTGATAGATGAGCGGTGGGAATTGGTGGTAGTTGTTGCGGTCGATAAGGACAACTTGGAAGTCAGAGTTTTTGAGCTTATTTGCCAATTTCAAACCGCCAAAGCCACCGCCGACGATGACCACGCGCTTTTTATCGGATTGAGGTACGTTGAAAGCCATGATAGGATGTGAGAAATGGGAGGAAAATGGGCATGATGAAAACGGACATCACACCAACAGCAAAGTTCTTGTGCTTAATATTATAAGAAGGAGTGGCAAAGCGTTGGCAGTTGATGGCAACAACCTGCGTATAGCATTCGCCCTATCTGATGGACTCTGTGAGGAGTTTGATTTCTAGCGGTGGAGAGATGCGCTCATACAAGATGTTGTAAACGGCATCCAGGATGGGCATATTGACACGATAACGCAGATTGATGTAGCGCATGCAACGCACACCATAGTAGCCTTCTGCAATCATCTCCATTTCCATCTGTGCATTTTTCACGCTATATCCGCGACCAATCATCTGCCCAAACACACGATTGCGCGAGAAGTTGGAATAACTGGTCACCAACAAGTCACCAAGATAGGAACTATCGTAGACATTGCGCTCAATAGGATAGACGGCACTCAAGAAACGATGCATTTCTTGCACGGCACTTGCCAAAAGTACCGAGAGGAAATTGTCGCCATATTGCAATCCCGAACAGATGCCGGCTGCGATGGCATAAACATTTTTGAGCACAGCTGCGTATTCGATGCCGATGACGTCTTGCGAAATAGACGTTTTCACATAGTCGTTGGCAATCAACTGCGCCATGGTGCGAGCGCGCTCCACGTCGGTGCAGCCTACGGTGAGGTAGGTGAGACGATTGAGCGCCACTTCTTCCGCGTGACTTGGACCACCGAGCACCATCAACTGGTCTTCAGGCACCCCAAATGTGGTGCGGAAGTATTCGGTACAAACCACATTTTCATCAGGGACTATGCCTTTAATGGCAGTCATGATGTATTTGTTGTGGAGCTTAACTTTTAGTTTTTTGAGCTGGGCTTTGAGATAGGGAGAAGGGGTGACGAAGATGAGGGTGTCAGCCTCGCGCACCACCTCATTGATGTCGCTACTAAAGTGGATGCGATCAATGGGAAATTTGACCGTAGTGAGGTAGGTGGGATTGTGTTCAAAGCGTCGAAACTCCTCGATGGTCTCTTCGCGGCGCACATACCAAACGATTTCGGGCACGCTCTCTAAAAAAATTTTAGCTACAGCTGTCGCCCACGAACCGCTACCAATAACGGCGATTTTCCCAGGAAATTCGGCCAAACCACGACTGTCTTCGTTGCTATCGCCAAATCCGAAGAAAGAACTGAAACTAGGCATAAGGAGAAGTAGGCTTAAGTATGGTCGATAGGGGGGAATAATAATAGATATTCGACTAAAACCTCTGCAACACTGTAGCTCTGCGAAGGGAGCAAGCAAGAGGGAAGAGGTTAAAGTCAATAGAAAATACGGCATTGGTGAGGCGATACTTCCTATCGTCCCCACCAATGCGGCATGATGCGAGGTGTTTATGCACCAAGGGCTTCAATCCAAGCTGCGATGTCAGCCACAGAAGGTTTGGTTATTTCGAGTTGATACTTCTTGATGACCTCGCCCATCTGCTGTTGAATCTTCTGAGGATTGGCATCCTTGAGGTCTTGCACCAGATAGTAACCCACCTTTTGCAACACGGGCACCAACTCAGCAGGGATGCCGAGGGGAAGATAAGCCTCAACCTTGTCCTTAGCAGGGAGTTTCTCGGGCTTCATTTGTGGGAAGAAGAGCACTTCTTGGATTGTGGTGTTGCCCGTGAGCAGCATCACCAAGCGGTCGATGCCGATTCCGATACCAGAAGTGGGGGGCATGCCATATTGGAGAGCGCGGAGGAAGTCTTGGTCGATGAGCATTGCTTCGTCGTCACCCTTGTCAGCCAAGCGCATTTGTTCGATGAAACGCTCTTCTTGGTCGATAGGGTCGTTCAACTCTGAGTAAGCATTCGCCAACTCCTTACCATTTACCATCAATTCAAAACGCTCGGTCAAACCAGGTTTGCTGCGGTGCATTTTGGTGAGGGGAGACATTTCCACGGGATAATCCGTAATGAAAGTGGGCTGAATGAACTTGCCTTCGCAGGTTTCGCCGAAGATTTCATCAATGAGTTTACCCTTACCCATGGTCTCATCCACCTCGATACCGAGTTTTTCAGCGATGGTGCGGATTCCTTCTTCCGACTTGCCGTTGAGGTCATAGCCAGTTTCTTCCTTGATAGCCTCGAGGATGGGGAGACGACGATAAGGAGCTTTGAAGCTAATCACCTTGCCATCAATTTCTGTTTCGGGCTTGCCGTTCACCGCGATGCAGATTTGCTCCAACATACGTTCGGTGAATTCCATCATCCAGTTGTAGTCCTTGTACTGCACATAGAGTTCTACACAGGTAAACTCAGGATTGTGCGTGCGGTCCATACCTTCGTTACGGAAGTTCTTACCGATTTCGTAGACCCCTTCAAAGCCACCCACGATGAGACGCTTGAGATACAGTTCTGTTGCAATGCGGCAATACATCTCTTGACTCAAAGCGTTGAAGTGCGTGATGAAGGGACGCGCAGAAGCACCGCCAGGGATGTTCTGGAGTGTGGGAGTTTCTACCTCAGTGTAGCCCGCTTGATCCAAGACGCTACGCATTGTAGTAATCACCTTAGCGCGCTTGTAGAAGGTTTCCTTCACGTTGGGATTGACAATCAAGTCTACATAGCGACGGCGGTAGCGCAATTCAGGATCTTCAAAGGCATCAAACACCTCACCATCCTTTTCTTTTGGACTGGGAAGTGGCTTCAAACTCTTCGCCAAAAGGGTCAATTCGCGCACATGCACAGAGATTTCCCCTGTTTTGGTACGGAAGACGAAACCTTTCACACCGATGAAGTCGCCCAAATCGAGGAGTTTCTTCACCAAAGAGTTGTAGAGGGTCTTGTCTTCTTCGGGGCAGATGTCATCGCGTGTGATATACACTTGGATGCGTCCACGAGAATCGAGAAGTTCGAGGAAGGTAGCCTTACCCATCACGCGACGGCTCATCATGCGACCTGCGATGCAAACCTCACGGGGTTCATCTTCATCGCGGAAGTTTTCGATGATTTCATCGCTAAAAGCGTTGGTGGGATATTCTGCTGCGGGATAAGGGTCAATGCCAAGGGCACGAATCTCATCGAGTGACTTGCGACGAGCAATCTCTTGCTCACTGAGTTCGAGGATATTCATAGGAAATGTGTTCAAATCTGTAAGATGCGCTATTTCTACTCACGCTCGTTTCGGCAGTGCTCACGGAGCGTTTCACGCGGGTTATGAGAATTTTAGAGCTATCCTCTCCCACTATCGATCGGCGCAATCTTAGGCTAATCTAATATTTGCGGCAAAGATACGACTTTCTTTTGAAAGTGTCTGCTCTACACAAGGACATTTCGCGCTATTCTCTGCATAGAAATCCAATTTTCCATCGTCTTTGCACAACTACACTGAGAACGTGCAACTTATTTGCTCAGAAATTCGTATCTTTGCAGCCCTGCTACCTCTTCTGTCTTGCCCACGGCGGTGGAAGGCGGTGGCAAAGTGTAGTTGCTAACCACTCTAAAAACAAGACTTTTTTATGTCCGCTTCTAAAAATGTGAGCCTTTCGCTCTTAGTGCTGAGCGTAGTGTTCTGCGTGTGCCTTGTGGCATCCAATCTGTTTGAAACGAAATTGGTGCAAATTGGTCCAATTTCCATGACGGCAGGTTTTCTAGTTTTTCCCATTTCTTACATCATCAACGACGTTGTCGCCGAAGTTTGGGGCTACCGCAAGGTACGCCTGCTCATCTGGCTAGGTTTTTTCATGAACTTCCTCGTCGTTGCCATTGGTCAACTAGCGGTGTTCCTTCCTGCAGCTCCCTTCTGGAAAGGGGAAGAGCACTTTGATTTTGTCTTCGGGCTGGCTCCCCGCATCGCCTGTGCTAGTTTTATAGCCTTCATCATTGGTTCGTTTCTCAATGCTTGGGTGATGAGTCGCATGAAAATCTCCGATGGCGGTAAGCATTTCTCCGTCCGCGCTGTAGTTTCCACCTTAGTTGGCGAAACGGGCGACTCACTCATCTTCTTCCCCATCGCATTTTGGGGGCTGGTTTCTGTGACGGAGATGCTCAAACTTATGGTGGTGCAAATCGCGGCTAAGACACTTTATGAAATCATCGTGCTACCCATCACCATTCGCATCGTAAAATGGGTGAAATATCGCGAACAAACAGATGTATTCGACCACGATGTTGACTATCGTATTTGGAGAATCTTCGATGTCTAAACCTTTTGATTCGACATTTTTTCCCACAATTACACTTTGACTAGGACTGTTTTCGCGCCTCATCTCCTGCGAAAACCCTAGTTTCTCTATTTCATTTGCAACTTCACCACAATGGGGCAATGCGACACAATGCGCATTGCCCCATTCTTTTTGCCAGAGTCTTGATGAAAAAACTTTGTGCCCCTCTTCTTCTACATTATTATCGCCTCATCTAATTTGAGAAATCATCGCATGAGGGCGAGACCTCCGAACAGCACGCATGTGCTTATTTGGAGAATAGACAATTCCCTCCAGCGCATTGCGACCGCTCTTGTCGGTGAGCACGAAGGTGAACATCCATTTTTTGAGACGCGTGCCATTAGGATTGAAGGGAAGTTTGAGTAACACCTTGTTCCACCCCTTTTTGAGAGAAATTTGCGTAGCAGTACGAGCCGAAAAGTTTTCATTCTCCAACAAATCTTCGTTGGTCATTGATGTCTTATCCGAATTCTTCCAAGAAGGAGCAGGGATTTCTACATCATTGAGCCAAATCTTTGCACCCATCCTGTCCCAATGCCCATCGTTCGGAGCAAGATCCTTCTCCGATCTGCCATAATTATAGATTTCGATGAGCGCACCCACGTCTTGTGCTTTTGGCGAATAGACATACGTCCAAGCATAAGCCGTGGTGTTCTCCTTCGGGTGGGCATAATAGGCAGGAATCGTACCTTCGCCCCACGTGTGCCTCAGATAGATACCCGCTCCAGTGGCATAACCTGTGGTGTATGTCCGACCTTGATAGACGTAACTACTCTTCAAGCCTTCTGTTTCTGGGGGAAATTTCATCGCGGCATTGCCGTTATTGGGGAAAGCCTCGGAGATAGCCCACTGCACATTCGTTTGTCGCACATAGGGGATGGACACCTGCTGCAAGGTAGTGGCTTTGTGATAGAGAAATCTCCGTTCCCAATCGGAAAATTCCTCATATTCCTCGCCAGAAGACGGAAGCATCACCCCACCCTTTTCGATATATGCTTTGCCCCCTCCTATCCATCCGCGTTCCGCAGAGGCAAGTGCGTTGGCATAGAAGTTGTTTTGCGTCAAAATGTCGTCTTGCGTGGGGAGTTTGCGGTCGTTCCACGGACAAGATATCGTACCTGCGATTTCTGCGTTCCCACGCACTGCATAATAAATGCTACTTTTGTAGATGCCCACTAGGTCGGCAAAGACATCAAAGTGGTTGGTATAGTTGTAACGGCAGTCGATATTGGGAATGCCTTTCACGAGTTTTCCGCGTGTGCTCCACATCTGCGTCATGTCCACCTTGTGATTTTGGATAGCCACTCCATTGATGGGATTCCACACGACAGCTTTTTTGCCCAGACTATGGATTTTGTCGATAATCGTGTTGAGGAAGTTCGGGTAGGTTATCGTATGTTCATCAGCCCCAAAATGAATATAAGGCGCACGCACAAAGACTTTTGCAACTTCCTCTAGGATGGTTTGCAATTCTTGCATGCCTTGCTCGGTCTGCATATCGTGTCCCATGGCGCGAACAAAGGCTTGGCTATGACCGGGCATATCGATTTCGGGGATAATCGTCACACCGCGCTCATAAGCATATTCTTCCAATTCGCGACACTCTGCCTGAGTATAGAACTTTCCAGGGAAGCGCGTCATGGAAGTTGCCGAGGTGAGTTGAGGGAAAGCCTTGATTTCAAAGCGCCACGCTTGATTTTCAGTCAAATGCCAATGGAAGACATTGACCTTAAACTGCGCCAACAGATCAATTTGTCGCTTTAGTTCTTCGATGTCAATGAAAGACCGCCCCACATCGTGCATCACGCCACGCACTTTGAAGGCTGGAAAATCCGTCATCGTCAGCGCTTCCACTTGTGGACTGCCCTCGGTGCCCAACGCCAGTTGGCGCAGCGTTTGTGCCGCTCGCACCACGCCGATGGGTTCAGCCACAGTGATGTTGATTTTGTTGGGAGAAATATCCAAACGATAGCCTTCGTTGCCAAATCCTGCCAGAGGATAATCGAAGGTATTGAGCGATGTGTCCATCACAACGTGCACCGTAGCAGCGGAACTCTCGGAGAAAGTGGCACCATGGTCGGTGAGCACCTTGCGAAGTAGCGGAGTATTTGTAGGATCATCCAAACGAAGAGCACGCTGCAAGGCGAAATGCCCTGCCTGCTTGGTGAGTTGTTGCGGACGAGGAAGAAGATGTTCTATTTTCGCGGAGGAAGATAAAGAAAAAGCACCGGCACAAAAGAGAAGGACTAGCGCGGATGGTATTCTAAACATAAGGAGAAAATAAAAGAGATGTTCGTTCCTTTCTAATCAATGAGGACACAGATTAAACGATGTTGCCACAAAGATACAAAAACATGGGAGTATTCGCCCTCGTTCCTCGCGGTTTCTTGGATTAACGTTCTGTTTTCTCATGAGAAAGGCGCCAGTACCTCAAAAAAGTCGTATCTTTGTGCTACATTCAAGCACATTCTCACTAGACACTTATGAACATTCTCTTTATTTGTTTGGGCAATATCTGCCGCTCTCCGTTGGCTGAGGAAGTTTTCCGCCAAGAAGTTCAAAAAGCGCACCGCAGTGCCGATTTTCCCATCATAGATTCGGCAGGAATGATTGACTATCACGAGGGCGAACTCCCTGATCATCGCATGCGCCAACAAGCGGCAGCACGTGGCTATGCACTCACACACCACTCTCGTCCCATGACGGCAGAAGATTTTCGCACCTTCGATTGCATCGTTGCCATGGATGCAGACAATCTCCGCAGACTGCGCGAAAAATGCCCTGAACCAGAGTTGATGAACAAGGTGGTGTTACTCTCTGACTATCTCACAGCGCATCCTGATTTCACATCAATTCCCGACCCTTACTACGGCACTCTGGCTGATTTCGACCTCGTGATAGACCTCTGCGAGGATGCTTGTGCGCATTTGCTCACGCAATTATCATAGAAGCAATGAAATTTAGAATAATGCCATAGACATTTGTAATAAGGCTATCCACCTTTTCAGACAACATCCCAAACTACTAGATTATACTCTTCTATGAAATCTGTCATCAACTTCCTTCAACAGCTCCAAGCCAACAACAATCGAGAATGGTTTCACGCTCACAAAGAGGAATATAAGGCTGCGCAATCCCGTTTTCATGCCTTTGCCGAAACCATGATTGCGCAGATAGCCCAGTTTGACCCTACCGTGGCTGGACTAACGGCAAAAGATGTGACCTATCGCATCCAACGCGACACCCGTTTCTCGGCAGACAAGCGCCCTTACAAAGGACACATGGGCTTATTCATTGCGCGTGGCGGTAAGAAATCGGGCTATTCTGGCTATTATTTCCAGTTGGGCGCAGACCAGAATGCCGCCGACTTTGGAGGCATACATTGGGAATCGCAACACATCATTGCCCCAGGGCATTACTGCATCGAGCCCAAAGCACTTCGCATCCTTCGAGAAGACATCATGGACGGCGAGGGCGATTTCGACAAACTAGTGCGTGAAATAGCCGACACTCGCTTTCAACTCCTGCACTTCAATGAGCTGAAACGAAATCCTAAAGGCTTTCCTGCCGATGCACCTTGGAGCGAATACCTGCGATTGAAGAGCTTCTGTCTAGCCTTTGCTCCTAGCACAGAGGAGGTCACTGCAGACGATTTCCCTGAACGCTTGGCACAATATTTTAGCACTACGACACCTTTCCTCAACTACATCAACAGAGCTATAGAGTATGCTCGGGAAGAAGAATAAGAAATTTGTAAAGGCTCGGCAGTACCTTGGGAAACCCCATTTTAGCAACTCAAGTTGCTTATCGCGCAACTTTGAGCGTCCAGAATGTTTTCCTACCTAAATTCTCGAATTTTCTTTGAGATTTTTCTTGGAGGTCTTAGAAAAAAAATATACTTTTGCCAGAGTAAAACAGTTTTATCTGACAAGTAACATTCATTCAACCATAAAAAACAGACAACATGAAACTATTCAATGTAAATGCTGCGGCTAAATGCCTTGCATTCGCTGCTCTCCTCGCTTTCGGTCTCAATGCTGCTGCACAAGACGTGAAGCAAGCTGACAAGAAGGAAACTTGCTGCAAAAAAGACAACAAGAAGTGCTGCAAGAACGAAGACAAAAAGGACAACAAAAAGTGCTGCAAGAAGGAAGACAAGAAATCTTGCAAGAAGGGTTGCATGAACGACTGCAAAAAGGAATGCAACGAAAAGAAGGGTTGCTGCGGCGAACAAGGTTGTGGCGACAAAAAGAGCTGCGACAAGAAGTAATCTTGCTCCCTTTCTAGTGCAATTTGCACTTCCGGCAAAACACTGCATCAACTCATCGGTTGGTGCAGTTTTTTTTTGTGCCTTCCACACATTGCTCCACTTATTTCAGCGGATACATTTGTTCAATCTCCTGCTTTTCATGCAGACTGTAACTGACAAAATGTCGTTTTTATAAAAGAAAAAACAAGTTTGGCAGGAACTTTGCATTCGAAGAAATCAACAAAGCAAGCATTTGCTGCGTACTATAATCTCTCCAACGAGAAAAACAAAGAAAAGATGTCGAAGAAGCATCGACAATTTCTCATTGCATTTCAAACACATAAAGATATAAGACAATGAATATCCAACCTTTAGCAGATCGCGTGCTCATCAAGCCCGCGCCCGCAGAAGAAAAGACCATTGGTGGCATCATCATCCCCGACACAGCCAAAGAAAAGCCTTTCAAGGGCGAAGTAATGGCGGTAGGACAAGGCACCAAGGACGAAGAAATGGTGCTCAAAGTGGGCGATGTCGTGCTTTATGGCAAATATTCTGGCACAGAAATCGAAGTAGAAAACGAAAAATACCTCATCGTTCGTCAGAGTGAAGTCTTGGCTGTAGTGAAATAAGTCTAAGCATTACACACTCCCTCCCCTACTTCTTTCTAATTACTCCCTCAAAAATAGCATACAACAATGGCAAAAGATATTAAATACGACGTAGACGCTCGTGAACTTCTCCGTCAAGGTGCCGACGCCTTGGCAAATGCAGTGAAGGTAACCCTCGGTCCTAAGGGCCGCAACGTGGTCATTGAAAAGAAATTTGGCGCACCTCGCATCACCAAAGACGGTGTGAGCGTAGCAAAAGAGATTGAACTAGAAGATCCTTTCCAAAACGCTGGTGCGCAATTCGTCAAGAGTGTAGCCTCTAAGACGGGTGATGATGCAGGTGATGGCACCACAACTGCCACCGTGCTCACACAAGCCATTCTCACCGAAGGTATGAAAAACGTGGCTGCTGGTGCTAATCCTCTCGACCTCAAGCGTGGTATCGACAAGGCTGTGGGCAAAGTGGTGGAAAGCATCAAAGCGCAAGCAGAACAAGTGGGCACAAACTACGACAAAATCGAACAAGTAGCCACTATTTCTGCCAACAACGATGCTGAAATCGGTAAGCTCATTGCCGATGGTATGCGCGAAGTGTCTGTAGATGGCGTGATCACCATCGAAGACGCCAAGGGTCGCGACACTGTCCTCAAGACTGTGAAGGGTATGCAGTTCGATCGCGGTTATCTCTCTGCTTATTTCGTGACGGATCCTGAGAAGATGACTTGCGAAATGGAGAATCCTTACATCTTGATTTACGACAAGAAGATTTCTAATCTCAAAGAGTTCATGCCCGTGCTCGAACCTGCCGTACAAAGTGGACGTCCTCTCCTCGTTATTGCTGAAGATGTAGACAGCGAAGCATTGACCACTCTCGTGGTAAACCGCTTGCGCACACAATTAAAGATTTGTGCTGTGAAAGCTCCTGGCTTCGGCGACCGTCGCAAAGCCATGCTCGAAGACATTGCTGTGCTCACCGGCGGTGTAGTGATCAGCGAAGAGAAGGGTTTGAAGCTCGAACAAGCCACAATCGACATGTTGGGCACAGCCGACAAAGTGAGTGTGTCTAAGGACTTCACGACTGTTGTGGACGGACATGGCAACAAAGACGCTATTGCGCAACGTATCCAACAAATCAAGAACGAAATCAAGAACTCCACTTCTGAATACGACAAGGAGAAGCTCCAAGAACGTTTGGGCAAACTCTCTGGTGGTGTGTGCGTGCTCCAAGTGGGTGCGGCTAGCGAAACCGAACAGAAGGAAAAGAAAGACCGTTGCGACGATGCACTTTGCGCCACTCGCGCTGCTGTCGAAGAAGGTATCGTGACCGGTGGTGGCGTGGCTTATATCAGAGCTCAAGCAGCTCTCGAAGGATTCTCTGGCGACAACGCTGACGAAAACACGGGTATCCAAATCATTCGCCGTGCCATCGAAGAACCTCTCCGTCAAATCTGCAAGAACGCAGGAGTGGAAGGCGCAGTTGTCGTAAATAAGGTGCGCGAAGGCGAAGGAAACTTTGGTTATAACGCTAAGAACGACACGTATGGCGACCTCCGCGAAGTAGGTGTTGTGGATCCTGCCAAGGTGACTCGCGTGGCACTTGAAAATGCAGCATCAGTGGCTGGCATGTTCCTCACCACGGAATGCGTAATCTGCGACAAGAAGGAAGATACTCCCGAAATGCCCATGGGTGCTCCCGGCATGGGTGGCATGGGCGGTATGATGTAATCTCCCACACTTCCCTATAACTCAAGCTCAATGCTGAAGACTTACATAGGTTTTCAAGCACTGCGCTCCAAAGATAAGGAGATGTTGCAAAACTCGTTTTTGCAGCATCTCCTTTTGTATTTTATAAAGAGATAAAATGCAAGGCATTGAGATGG
>JABZGM010000027.1:15204-15495 GCA_015259235.1 Alloprevotella sp.
TGTTTTTTTGTGCCAAATCAGGAGAAATCCCACCCATTGCTCACATTTGTGGCAAGGGATGTCCGTGGATAGTGTCGAACATCTGCTGTTGCTTCTCCTTCATTTACTCTTCTCCACCGGACGTTTGAGCGAAACCAATGCGCGTTTGCTCTCTGCATCAATGCGATATGACTCACGAATCTTCTGAATTGCCTTGTTGTGTGTCCATGCAGGCAGGAGATTTTGTGTCAACCACGCTTGCGTGTCTTCGGGACAATGGGTGAAACATTCCGCTACCGCCCACGCCACTGC
>JABZGM010000280.1 GCA_015259235.1 Alloprevotella sp.
CCTTAGTTACCACCTATTATGATTTTACCAATTCTACAAATGAAGAAGTTTTGCCTATACAAAGTCTGGAAGAAATGAGTTCACTTTTCAGTAATAAGCAACGTCTAGATGAAATCAAACAAAATCACGTAGAAGAAGTTCGTAGTATTTTTAATGAAGGACAACTTCTTCGTAAGAATCTAGACTCTCTAATGTCTCTTCGTGAAAAGACCCATGCAGATAGTCTGGAAATCTATCGTCAGCACAAGCAATTATCCACCATTGTACATTACCTAAACGATGAAAAAGATTAATTTCAAGCAACCGAAGTATATACTTCCCATGATAGCCCTTCTTCCCCTTACATTCCTTATCTACAATATCGCGTCTATATTTTCAGGTAGTGACAAGGAACAAACTCGTGTAGTGAGAGATAGTATCAATACAGCACTCCCAGAAGCCGATGAACAAGCTATGGACGGCAAACTAGCGACTATGGATAAAGCAGATTGGAGTGGTGATGCCTACACAGGAGTAGACCGTTTAGGCGAAGAAGAAAAAGAGAATGAAGAAGTCTCTCAAGGCTACACAGAAAGTGAACTCGATCAAATTGACAAACGCAACGCAGATGCTGCACGTGCTGCAAGAGAGAAGGCAGAAATGGAGCGTTCATTAGCAGAGTCTCGCAAACACATCAATAGATATGCTAATGCAAGTAGTGGCAGTAGCAGCTTTCGTAGAAATCGTAATTCCTCTCGTAGTCAGATAGACGAATTAGAAGATTATGCAAGCGCACTAGACGAGATACAGCAACGAAATAGTCGTAGAGCAACTGCAAGTTATGGTAGAATGTATGAAGGTGATGAAAGTACCAATGAAAGAGAGACAAGTAGTAAGGAACGAACAGGTTCAACCGAAAAGCCCACTCCTCCTCCAGCTCTAGTCTATAAGACCCCAGAGAAGGACGTAGAGAAGTTCCATACTATTAGTACAGTCACATCAGCAGAGTCTTCACTCATCAAAGCAATCATAGATAAGACAACCAAAGCCCGTACAGGAACACGTCTTCGTTTTAAGCTCCTCGATGGAGTAACCATCAAAGGAGTACACTTACCTAAGGGTGCATATCTTTATGGAGTTGTATCAGGCTTTGAGAATCAACGAGTCAAAGCTAATATAACAAGCATTCTCATCAAAGATAAATTCGTCAAAGTAAACCTTTCCGTTTACGACAATGACGGAATGGAAGGTTTCTACGTACCTTTATCCGTATTCCGAAATTTCGTGAAAGAAGCAGGCTCACAAGCTATTCAGAACAATGTAAATTTCAATAGCAATAATTCAGGTATGGCAATTTCAGCTGAAGCAATGGCACTTCAAGCCCTCCAGAACGTCTATGGATCAGCCACGAGTGCAATATCCTCAAACCTCAAAGAAGAGAAAGCACGCATCAAGTATAATACAATCGTCTATCTCATCAACGCATCAGAAAGTAACGACTAATATATTCCTCATCATGAAGCATTTCCTTTTCCTCCTTGCCCTTCTTGTAGGGGGCATTCACCCAGTTTCAGCAAGCACAATTGCAGATAGCACCTCACGCGTCTTGCCACTCTTTAGCACCACTGTTGGAAGAACACTTGCGCGTCCTGTCCTCTACATCAATGAGACCATCACCACTCATCTAGTGATGCCTGAAAATATCAAGTTGGTAGACCTCTCTACCGACAAGATTGCAGGTAATCAGTGTGCAGACAACATTGTGCGTCTTAAGCCCTCCTCTTCCCTCACAGACCAACAATTTATCGGAACTGTAACCTTAATCGGTGAGCGAAATATCGCGCTCTATGACTTGGTGTATACAAGCAATCCTAAGTATGCATCAACCCTCTACTACGTTCCCACTCAGCATTTGAAAGCCTATCAAAATCCAGCAGTTAAGATGCCAAGTCAAGCCATGGCGCAATACGCTTGGGCTATCTATTGCAGTGACCGTAAGTTTTACAACATCAAGAGTAAAGCCTATGGTGTATCAATGCGTGTGAATAACATCTATTCAGTAGGTGACTATTTCTTTATAGACTTCTCACTTCACAATCATACGAATGTAAAGTATGATATAGAAGAACTTCGCGTCAAACTAATGGATAAAAAGGAAACAAAAGCGACAAACTCTCAAACAATAGAACTCACTCCAGAGTATTTGCTTTTTGATACGAAAACATTCAAGAAAGATTATCGGAATGTTTTAGTATTGAAAAAGCTCACCTTCCCAGAGGAAAAGATTCTTCAAATAGAGATTTATGAGAGCCAAATATCAGGTAGAACCCTCCAGATACCCATCTCTTATGAAGACGTATTGCACGCAGATGCGATTTCAGAAGATGTAATCAACAATCTCCCTACGCGCTAAACAATGAAAAAGTCTCTACTATTGCTATTATTCCCCTTCTCAGTTCCTATGCTAGCCAATGAAGGGTATGACGCATTCTCCGTTCGTAGTGGTTTTCTTGTACCAGAAACAAGCCACATCCTCTTCAGTTATGAGCGCACCTTAAGTATAGATAATTCTTATTCCTACTTTGGAGAACTAGGTGCGAAGT
>JABZGM010000281.1 GCA_015259235.1 Alloprevotella sp.
GTATTCTTTGATGAAGAAACGTCCTTTATCCCAAGATTTTTTGTACTTTTGCAGTACATTATTCTCCACAAATAAGCTAAGTCTATTATGTCTCCCATCTTTCTTGCAGGTCCATGCGTTATTGAAAATGACGAACTTCTCGATGTCGTAGCACAACGATTAGTCGAAATTCGGGAAAAGCTCCAAGTAGAAGTGTATTTCAAAGCATCTTTTGATAAAGCAAACCGGACCTCGCTCCGGTCCTTCCGAGGTCCTGGTCTAGAAAAAGGGCTGCAAATGCTGGCAGACATTAAAGCACGCTTCAACCTTCCATTGACCACAGACATTCACGAGAGTTATCAAGCTGCGGCAGTAGGAGAAGTGGTCGATGTACTTCAGATTCCCGCCTTTTTGTGTAGACAAACAGACCTCCTTGTTGCTGCATCACAAACCGGTCGTGTGGTAAACGTAAAGAAAGCACAGTTTCTTTCTGGGGAAGATATGCGCTTCCCTGTAGAAAAATGCCGCGAAGCTGGTGCTAAAGAGGTTTGGCTGACAGAAAGAGGAACAACATTTGGTTACAACAACCTTGTTGTAGATTTCAGAAACCTCCCTATCATGTCACAATGGGCTGATAGAGTGATTATGGATTGCACACATTCTGTACAACGTCCTGGTGGTGGTAATGGCACAACTTCTGGAGATCGTCAATTTGTGTCTGCTATGGCAAAGGCTGCAAAAGCTTTTGGCGCTCAAGGATACTTTATAGAAACCCATCCCAATCCAGAGATTGCTCTATCAGATGGTCCTAATATGCTCTTTCTTGACGACTTAGAGACGCTAGTTTCAGAATTACTCTAAATGAACTCTGAGCCAACACCCTATTTCATCCCTATTCCACGCTTTACCTCTCATTGATTATGTCTCGCATCATAGATACTGCCATACAATGCTTACGCGATGAAGCACAAGCACTTATTGATTTAATTTCTACCATCGGCACCGAATTTGAACGTGCCGTGGAATTAATTTTGCAATGTCACGGTAAAGTCATTGTTTCTGGCGTAGGTAAAAGTGGACACATCGGTGCCAAAATTGCCGCAACGCTATCATCAACAGGTACTCCTAGCTTCTTTATCAACCCTCTTGATGCTTTTCATGGAGACCTTGGGGTGATTGGCTCAGATGACTTAGTACTTGCCATTTCAAACTCGGGAGAGACAGACGAACTACTCCGTTTTTTTCCTTACCTCATTGCAAGAAAAATTCCTGTAATTGGCATGAGTGGCAATCCCAAATCTCTATTAGCGCAATACAGCTCGGTCCATCTCAATATAGGTGTTGAACGCGAAGCCTGTCCTATGGGATTAGCTCCCACTACTAGTACCACGGTTACACTTGCCATGGGCGATGCATTAGCTTGTGCTCTGATTGTTGCCCGCGATTTCAAGGCTAGCGACTTTGCTCAATTTCACCCAGGTGGTGCACTAGGCAGACGTTTACTCACTTGCGCTAAAGATGTGATGCACACGGACAACCTTCCGACCATCGCCCCTACTACCCTTATGGGTGAAGCCTTGATGCACATGACCAGCGGTCGCTTGGGGCTATGTGTGGCTGTGGAAAATAACAATATCGTCGGCATTGTAACTGACGGAGATATCCGTCGAGCCATGGAAAAATTTGGAGACAATTTCTTCCAACACACTGTAGCAGAGGTCATGACTTCACATCCCAAGAGCGTAAGTTCTGACACTAAAGTTGTCAAGATTGACGAAATGATGAAGCAACACAAGATTCACTCCGTTCTTGTTGTTAATGAGCATGGCAATCTTCTTGGCATCGTCGACTCCTTCTGCACAATGCTTTAACGATATAACTTCATAACGAGCTAAATTTCACGCTCGTACTCCTTATTCTTCTTACAGCATGCGCACCCCTTCTTTTACGATACTCAAAGCCATTGCCATTATTCTAGTGGTTATAGCTCACTCTGCAGCACCCGCCTATTTGTCTAACTTTGCCTATATGGTTGGTGTGCCTGCATTCTTTGTTCTTTCTGGTTACTTCTTCAAACTAGATAATCTGGACAATACTTCTGATTTCGTAATTCGCCGAACTAAGACGCTATACCTTCCTTTTATCAAATGGGGGGTATTCTTTCTTATACTGCACAACCTATTCTTTGAAGTTGGATTTCTATCTGAAAGCTATGGAAATGCCCAAGGTGGAGTAACACATCCCTACAATTGGACACAAGCTGCTCAACATCTTTGGAGCATGGTCTTTAATATGTCAGGTTATGATCCCTTTATGGCTGGAGCTTTTTGGTTTTTCCGCGCTCTCTTCTTGGCAAATATCGCATTTATCTTTCTTTTCAAAGCAACTAGACAGCTAGGAAAATTTAAGACGTCCACATTACAAGTAGTTTCTGTTATTGTTCTTGCTTTTCTTCTTGCACTATGGCAAGCCTCTATGGGACTTCATATAACTGGTGTGGCGCAAGGTGGCTACAGAGAATTAATGGGCATTGTACTCCTTGGAATAGGATTTCTATTGCGTCGTGCCGATGAAACTCCAGATTCCTCGATTTGGCACAATC
>JABZGM010000282.1 GCA_015259235.1 Alloprevotella sp.
GAACACTGCTAAATGTAAGAACAAATTGAAGGCAGAGTTTTCTTCCAATAGGGAGAAAACCCTGCCTTTTTTTTGTGTTTTAGGACAAGCGCCAACGAGAGTGTAGATAAGAAGGTCGGACTGTCGAAAAAAAACTCCCACGTTTTTGGAAAAAAGTCCCACGTTTTTCGGAAAAAGTCCAACGTTTTTTGGAAAATCTCCCACGTTTTTTGGAAAATGTCCGACGTTTTTGGGAGATACTCTGAGAGATTGTTTCTTCTATGGGAAATTTACTCGGTAGGGTGTCATTGTAAATGATTGAAAATAAGTTGATAATGAGATGAAGCAGGAGGGGCTCAAGGTTGTGTCTTGCGACAACGGAAATTCTTCTTCTGAGAGAGGGAAAAGAGTAGCAAAAGAGAGAAAGGATAACTTGAGGGAACTGCCCAAATGCAGTCGGAGGTGATGCGAAAAACGTGCTTTGCCAGGCAAAAAGACCAGCGAGAAGTCAACGAGTTTTTCTCAGTTTGGTGGAGTGAGTTTTCTAAATTTACTGCTGAAACATCAGACTGAATAAACCCAAATCGGTGGAAAGCTAGGGGGCTTAGCTTTCCACCGATGAGTTTATGTCCTAAAAGTGGGAAGGGACGAGAAAGAGAACGGCACTACGAAGGTTATCGTTGAGGAGCTTCCAATTCTTTTTTAAGTTGCGCGTGGAGTTGTTGCACCACCTTCGGATGCTTTTCAGCCACGTTGTCGGTTTCATCTTGTGCGCTTCTCATGTTGTAGAGTTGCGCATTGGCAGAGAACCCAGTTTCGATGTGTGGTCCCCAAGGCACCATGTCTGGACCACTCATCGGAATGATGTATTTCCACTGAGGAGTGCGGATAGACACCGAACGATTATAAGCCATGGAAAGCACGTAGTTGCGAGGTTTGCTGGAGAGTCCAAGCCAAGTGCGGTGCTGATCGCGGCTGTCCACTGCCAGTGTGTCTGCGAGTTGCTCTCCCACCACGGCAGCAAGCGAGCGCACAGCATCGATTTGACTCACCAAAGCTCGGCTGGTTTTGCCTTGTGGCACTTTTCCCGCGGGCCAACTTACGATGAAAGGAACGGCACTTCCCGCTTCAAAAGCACTATACTTCCCACCGCGCCAATGTCCCGACGGACGGTGGTTGCCTGCCAACTCCTCTGCTTGATCTGCATAGCCGTCGTCTAAAACCGGACCATTGTCGCTGGTGAGGATGATGAGCGTGTTGTCGGCGATGCCCATGCGCTGGAGCGCTGCGGTGATTTGCCCCACGGTCCAGTCTAGTTGAAGAATGGCGTCACCTCTCGAACCCATGGGGCTCTTTCCTGCGAAGCGAGGGTGCGGCCATCGTGGCACATGGACGTCGTTGGTGCAGAGATACATGAAGAAGGGCAGATGTGTTTGACTGCGTCTAGTATGATCACATTCTCCTTTACGACAGTGCGAGGTGTTTTGCGCCATGTCTACACGCTGTTCTATCCAGTTGATGGCATAAGCAGCTATGGAGTCAGCGATGTTCTCGTCTTTCCACAGCGCCTTTCCGCCTCCTTTCATGTAGCCAATGCGAGAAATGCCATTGACAATGCTCATGTCGTGTCCATGAGAAGGCTGAAGTTGCAGGAGTTCTGGATTTGATTTTCCTGTAGGTTCACCTTCAAAGTTCTTGCGGTAGCTGACTTCTATGGGCGATGTTGGGTCATAATTTTTGACTTGGTCGTTTTCTATGAACACACATGGGACTCGATCGGCAGTGGCTGCCATGATGCAACTATAATCGAAGCCCAAATCGGCAGGAGTCTGGTCGAGACGTCCGTTCCAGTCTTGTTGCGCTGTCTTGCTTCCCAATCCTAAGTGCCATTTTCCTATGGCTGCTGTGGCGTAGCCTGCGCGTTTGAAGAGGTCGGCAAGGGTGAATTGCTCGGGTTTGATGATCATTCCTGCATTTCCTGCCGCTACATCCGTGCCAGGTCTACGAAAAGGATATTCGCCAGTGAGGAAGGCGTAGCGAGAAGGTGTGCTGGTAGAGGCTGAGGCGTGGGCATCGGTGAAGCGGGTGCCGCGGGCTGCGAGCTGGTCTATGTGAGGGGTTTGTACGCGAGTGGCACCATAGCAGGAGAAATCACCATAACCCACATCGTCGGTCATGATGACAATGACGTTGGGTTTAGAGCTTTGTGCTTGAGCTGCTGCAGCGCTGACAAGAGCTGCGATAGAACAAGCGATGCGAGATGGATTCATGTGAATAACTTAAGGGAGTGTTCACCCCTAAAATAGGAGGGGTGGAGATAAAAAAGCACTTCTTCTCTAATGATTTAGGGAAGAAGTGCTGATATGTTGGGTTTAGCTCTTTTGGAAAAGCCCAATGCGTTGCTCTTCGCTCATTTTGCAAATGAGCAGAGCTCCTTCTTTTTCGACCACGATGTAGCCTTCTAGACCTTGAACGATGACTTTTCTGCCAGGAGCAACATGAATCATGCAGTTATTACTCTCAAAGAGTTTGACGCCTTCACCGACAACGGCATTATTGTAGGCATCGTGTGGCAGTTCATCGTGGAGAGATCTCCAG
>JABZGM010000283.1 GCA_015259235.1 Alloprevotella sp.
CGATAATTTGTAATGAAAGTTTGGAGATGGACCATTATAGAGTCTGCCATTATTGTAGCCACCATAGGGTCTTGGTCAGTACATTTTAGAGAAATTACATTTGTCTTCTTATCAACTATACATGAGATTCTCTTAGTCACTGTTTGGAGTAGTTTTGCTTCTTCAAGCGTGAGAGAATATGGGTTTATATTAGCAGAACTTATGGGTTTATTTCCATTCTTCTTCTTGAATTTAAGTAGATTGTCCCAAAATGGAGCATCCTGATGATTTTGCAAATAATTTGCATAGGTGCCTTGGTAGGTTTTGTCTTTCGTGCTTACTTTAATGTCTAGAAGTGGTGTCAGAAAAGACGTACTTTCCATCAAATCGGGATAGAAGGTAGGGGTTATGGCATCCTCAGACGTGGAATTACCAAGATTGATTCCAAAACTGGAAGCAAGGTTTCCTAATCCTCCTAAATTAGAACTTGGGTTATTATATTCAGGAGCAAGCACAACACTAGATGTATAGTAACGTGGTACACATAGAATAAGTGCAGAAGACAGTATAGCAGCAATCGCCAAAAGGGGGATATACTTTTTCTTCTTGCTATATAGAATTCTGAAGATGACATCAAGTTTGATTTCATTCTTCAAGATGGATTCTGAGGTAGAGTTCATATCCTGTAATTAATTGAGAGACTATAACTGTTAGATGATGAAAGTTTCCTAGTAAGTAACAAATGCTCTTATCTTGTCGAAAATAAACTTGCGTTCGTTGGTTTTCAGTATAATGAAAAACATTCCACCGATAGTCCATACTATTGAAATGAGGACTATTATGGCACTGTGTAAAATGGTTCTGTTTAGTATTGTCTGAAGGAGAAATGGTAGTGAGAAACTATACATTGTTAGAATAAAGAGTTTCGAAATGACTGTTGTTACATATATTCTAATAGGGAAATTGTAAAGTCCTCTACAAATGAATACTCTCCATATTTGTCCTACAAGGGATGTTATGATGAGAGCAATGAATGCAAACTCTATTGTATCGGTGATTTTAATAAGAACGTATGCCAAGGGAATGGTACACAACAAAGGTAAGCTAGTAAGAAACTGATAACGCTTGATTCTTCCTGTTGCATCTGCGGCTATCATAAGTGGGTTTGCAAGCGCATCAATTAGGGACACTACTAATAGAATCCGCATAAATGATAACGCATGAGCTGGAACATTAGAAAGCCAGATACTTAATAGAGTATTTCCCTCAACAATAATAGGTACAATAATGATGAGAGCTAGACTATATGACAGTCTAGAAGAAGTGAGCACTAAATGATTGGTACGTTCAAACTCACCTTGTGCATATGTCTTGGTGATTTGAGGATTGATAGAGGTTTGAAAGGCATTGATGAAAGAATTTATTGCTGTTTGCACTTGGAATGCTACTGCTCTTGCTGAATTATAAAGTGTACCAAGGATTGGTCCTCCCATAAAATTAATAAGGAGATTAAGTCCTGAGGTGTTGGCCACATACGATAAATTACCAAAAGAACTCCAAGCTGAAAATGTCAGCATATCCTTGTATAATGCATCGAATCTAATCCATTTATATCTAGCATGTTGAAATGTTCTTGAACTATATACGGCATAAATAATTCGAATAAGAATGGATTCCAGTGCAAGAAGCACTGCATACATTATCAACTTGTCAAACGGAGAAAATATCAAGGATAAAACAATTAGTAGTTTTAAGCTGACATCGAGAATCGTGAGATAGGCATAAGCTGTCATCTTTTCGTATGCTATTATGAGAGTATTATATGGAACACTCATGATTGTCATAAAAGCAGAAACCAATGCGCAATGAAACGTGACAAGAACTGCATCCGTACGTTCCAGTGGAAATTGCATTTTGTGGTGAATATACCATAGACCAATAGGTTCACCTAACAGAACTACTAAAGTAGCAAGTAGAAGGTGAATATTGATTGATATTGAAAAGACCCGTTTTATGTATTCTGGTTCTCCTTTCCCAATTGCATATGTGATGTATCTAAGTGTACTGTTGGCTAGTGCATAATTGAGAACTGAAAGAGACAATACAAAGCCCGCCACAACATCAAATATGCCGAAATTATTTACTCCTAATTGTGAAAGTAGGATTCTGGAAGTCCAAAAGAAAACTCCCATTTGAAAAAGCATGCGCAAATATAAAGCAATCATATTTTTCGCAATGCGTATGGACTCTGTACTCGGCATTTTTACTACTTATCTTTTCAATGCACTAACTGCTACAGCACCTAATGTTGCGAGACTGACGATGAGAGATATGAGTTGTGAGATGTTCATGCCTTGCCATTTGGGCTTAGCTGGAACAACTATGTTGCTTCCTGGTTGGATGTCGCGAGAGGAGCGAATGCGCTTCACTGTACCATTCATCTGAATGGCAAATGCACGGCTACCTTTTGCTTTTAAACTATAACCTCCACATTGGTTGATGTAGGTGGATAGATTTGCACCTGGGGTATAGACTAGTGTTGTGGGATACATCACTTCACCACTGACACTTACGGTGTTGGTGAAGCGTGGAATGATG
>JABZGM010000284.1 GCA_015259235.1 Alloprevotella sp.
GTCGTAAGTTTATGCGATTCACCAACCCTCTGAGAATCGAGTCCTTTCCAGCAAGGATTTCGGCGTTCTAAAAACCGCGTTAAATGGAGGGACGGGAAATATAAATAATGATTAAACCCAAATCGATCGTTAGTCCGTTATCATCTCCATATTCACGGAACAACACGTTTGAAACTCACAGAACATTCCAGTTGCCACTCACAGAACAACCCATTTAGAAATTCCCACTTCCCCACAACAACAGCGCACTGCTGCCGAGAGTCGACCGCAGTGCGCTGTATGACATTGAACACTCTCCGAAGAGAAGTGGCTATAGATGTTCTGCCGTTAGGCGAGGAGGGCTATTGGTTTTCCGAACGATGGAGGAGCAACTGATTGCGCATTTGACGCAACAAGACTTTACCGTGATTGCGGAAGGCAAAGAGAGGAATAGTCACACCGATAACCATTGCCATAATGGTGAGGGTGCAGGTGATCCAGTTGTAGTTGAAAAGCGCAAAATACTTGTCGAACAAAGGATCATCGTGCTTGTGGGAGAGCAACTCTACGAGCGACTGGATGCTACCATAGGCAAATTTACCGGGCACCATGGGGAGCAACGCAGGAAACGAGAGTGTTTCGGCTGGAGATTTGATTTTAGTGGAGAGAGGAATCGACACACAACCGATGACAAGTCCTGCCACTCCAGCTGCCATAGCGATGTGCCAGTCGGCAAAGTCCATAAGAAGAAAGCGAGTGATGTGTCCAAGTGCAGCTAAAAGCGCACAGCCCCAAAAGGTGGAACGCGTGGGATTGCTGATGCTTGCAAAACCGATGCAAGCGATTGCGGCAAAAACACCGTCGTTGATGATATCGTAGGTGAGTTCAAAGAAATTGACCATAAGAGGATAGGATATTTTCGTGAATGAATGTGCTAAGCGGAGGGGATAACTCCTTGATGAGAGGGCACAGCGGAAGGATTCAATAGCAGATGTGTCGATGCTCTCCAACCGCTTGCCACGCTCCACGAGCAAAGGTTAGATCATTCTGATGTCGAAAAGGAGCAACGCGATGACCAATCCCAAAGAAAGGCTCACGGTGATCATCATGGCGTGCACAAAACGGCTCCACGCTGAGAGGTAGTGACCATAGATAAGGTCGTTGACGAAGTTGCAGAAGGGCACGCCAGGCACAAGATAGAGCACACTAGTGCTGAGCGCAATGACAGGTGTTTCGGTGAGAGTGAAATTCTCAAAACCATAGTGAGAGAAGTCTACGAGTCCGATGCAAGAAACCACTGCGGCAACTACGCCCGACACCACAGTGACGGCGCGATAGTCAATCTTCCACGCTTGCAAACGCTGTTTGACGAAGAATCCGCAGAGAGTCGCCAAAAAGACAATGCCGATGGCGGGCCAGTCGCCCTTAAACAAACGGCAGAAGGCGGCATTGGCAGCAGCAGCCAAAAGGAGCACAATCCAGTTGCTCAAACGAGGTATTCTTTTTATCTCTTGTAATTGTGCATTCGCCTCATCGAGGGTAATTTCTTCGGTGAACACTTGGTCAGAAAGTCGGCTCAAGCGTGTGATGGTGTCGAAGTTGATGCCCGCGTGCGCCAACGGAGAGATACAAGTGTAGGAGTGTTCGCGTTTTTTGTCCCACAATGTGAACAACACATTGGCAGGCATAATGGTGAAAATCACTTCAATGTCCCAGGCTTCAGCCATTTGTTTGACTTTTCTCTGGATGCGCATAGTGGTGGCTCCGCTAGAAAGCAGGGTGCTAGCGTAGTCGCAAAAGAATTTAGCGATGTTTTTGAGCTGATTGTGGACTTCATGCACTGATTGCTCAGCAGGGTCTACAGTAACATTCGAATTCATTGATGATGAAATTGGATTAGCAAAACAAAATCTCACCGCGATATCTCACGATGTCGTGGAATACACAGCTCACCTAGGAAACTGGGCATATCGAGGTAGGAGAAAGCAGAGGGGAAATACGGCTTATGCTTCAGGCTTATTTTCACCCAAGAAAGCGCGATCATGATCTGCCATGTTAGAGTTGCAGGGCTTTGCGGGATTGTTTTTGCCTGAGAAAGCGAGATCGTGATCGACCATGTTGGAATCGCAAGGCGTTCCGGGCTTCAGGGTGGTGTGGTTCTTCTGACTTAAGAAGAAACGCTGTACCATGGGGAGACAATAAAGCAGGAGGGTAAAAAGGATAGCCCCCAAAATCACATAGGGTGCTGCCTCATGGTTGTTGATTTTTAATCCTTCAAGTAGGGTCATAAAATGGGGCGTTTGTAATAAGTTTTCGGACGAGAACACAACACGTCGCTGTGTCGTATCTCATGAGATGAAGCCATATTTTTTTTAAGGAATTGGCTGAATTTCGCTGCAAAGGTACGGATTTTTCACGAAATATCGGAGAGGTAGTTGTGATTTTGTATGGGTCCTCTGAAGACGCTTGGGAGATACGGAGACAAAAAAAAGGAGAAGTTCGTTTGAACTTCTCCATCGCTTTCTTAATCTATTGGATTAAGTGGTGATCCGCTTGGGACTCGAACCCAAGACCCATACATTAAAAGTGTAT
>JABZGM010000285.1 GCA_015259235.1 Alloprevotella sp.
ATATGAGGCTGGGGTGGACATTTCGTCAATGCCGTACTCTAGACTTTGGATTTCAGGGACTACGCCAACGAGAGCTTCGAGGTTTTGTTTCATCCATTGAGCGTGTTCTTTCGAACTTTTACCTTCTGCGCCATCTTTGTAGCGCCACATAACAATATGTTTGAGCATAAAATTCAGAGTTGATATAAATAATTGTTGTGATTTTTCGTTGAAATAGGACTTACTTACTTGTTGTCAATCCAGAACGTTTACTGCGGTTGTAGGAACGATAGTCGTCCAGTTCAATTTCAACTTCAGGTTCTATGAGATTTCCATCTTGTGGCAAGCGGAACTTTAGATACTTGATGTTGAGCCCACGGTCAATCCATTGTTGCTCATAATAGGTGCGAATGCCTAGAATCTCTTTCACCTCCGCGTCTTCCTCAGCAGAAAGTGTGTGGTACAAATCATCTGTTTGGAAAAGCACTGGTAAATGATTGGCTTCTACCATGCAAGAAGTATAGGTATAGAGAAAATTAGAGTCCGTCTTTAGGTGTACTATACCGTTGTCTTGTAACAATCGGCGGTAACGCTCCAAGAAATAGGTGGAAGTTAGTCGTTTGGTGGCTTTTCTCATTTGAGGATCAGAGAAAGTGAGCCATATTTCAGCTACTTCGTTTGGGGTAAAGAATTTGTCTATAAATTCAATGTGAGTACGCAGGAATCCCACGTTCGTCAATCCTTCATTCTTGGCTTCAGTGGCTCCTGTGTACATGCGGGCACCCTTGATATCTACACCAATAAAGTTTTTGTTAGGGAACATGCGCCCTAAGCCTACACAGTATTCTCCACGTCCACAACCGAGTTCGAGAACGATTGGGTTGTCATTCTTAAAAAACTCTGCATGCCATTTACCACGCAATGGATGATAAGGAGTATCAGGTGTTTGAAATGGGGCTTCAATGACATGATCGTAGCTTGCCATCTCGGCAAATTTTGCCAATTTGTTCTTACTCATGTTCGAGAATCTTCTTTACGTCTGTATTTACTTTTTCGAGTTGTTGTTTGCAGCAGGCAAGAAGTTCTTGCGCACGTGCCAAGCGTGGGGTTAGTTGGTCAATGGGTAAATCACCGCTTTCGATAGCAGCGACTATACTCTCCAATTCGGAGAGCGCTTCCTCATAGGAAAGTGCAGACTTTTTAGCCATATCTAGAATGAAAGGTAGGGAGCTTAATGCTTAGTTATGAGACTTCGTTTATAGTACTCCAGACTTCTCCATCAGCAACAACTGTGCGAAGTCTCGTTCCTGGTGGAAGAGCACTAGCAGCGCTCAATAGTTTTCCGTCAGACGTGTAAGTAATAGAGTATCCCATTGCCAAAGTGCGTTGTGGATCAGCCCAACGAAGTGTTTGTGCAAAGAGAGACAACTGATGTTCTTTACGCTCAATTAGTAGGTGGGTGTTGGTTTGCAAGCGAGAAGCTACGGTTTGCAAATGCTGAGCTTGGGAGTAAAGTTGTTCGTGAACCCCTGTCGAAATCCGTTGTGTCAAGCGATGATGCACTTGTTGTTGTCGATTTACAAAGTTGATAGCAGCAGTGGAATAGCGTTGTCCCAAGCGTTCATAGCGCAACTGAAGCATCTGCAGATAGTCCATTGTAGCTCGGTTCAGGCGTTCGCGTAAGTTTTCTATCACTGCATGCACATTTTGCATTCGTTCGATCAAGAAAGCAGCTACAGCTGTAGGTGTCTTGCATCGTGTATGTGCTACAAAGTCTACCACAGTGTCGTCGCGTTCGTGCCCGATACCAGTGAGTATAGGGAGGGGAAATTGTGCTACATTGGCGGCGAGGTCGTAGTTCTCATAGCCATCTAAGTCACTTGTAGCTCCACCTCCACGAATGAGCACGACTACGTCCCATTTTTCTTGGTCGGCAGCAATGAGGTCGAGGGCATTTATCACTGATTCAGCAACGAGTGCACCTTGCATGGTAGCAGGAAACAAACGAGTTAGAAAATTAAAGCCAGATTGTTCCAACTGGTTCATAAAGTCTCCGAAGCCTGCTGCACCTGCTGCACTGATCACTGCAATACGCTGAATGACAGCTGGCAGTTCCAATTCTTTGTTAAGGGTCAGCACACCATCTTCCTCCAATTGTTGGAGAATGATTTGTCGCTTCTTTTGCTGATCTCCTAGCGTATAAGTGGAGTCAATGTCATGAATGGTGAGTGAAAATCCATACACCTCATGAAATTGCACGGACACTTCAGCTAAAATCTTCAGCCCAGCAACCAAAGCACGACCTGTTTCACGGGCAAAGTTGAACTTTATCTGTTGCCATGTGTTTCGCCAAATGTTTGCACGAGCTTTAGCCGTGAAACTTCCAGCTTTTTCTTCGTCTTTTTCTACTAGCTCAAGATAGCAATGACCATTAGAAGCCTCTCGACACTCTGAAATTTCTGCTACCACCCAATAGGTGTCAGAAAATTGCAAGCTCAACACTTGTTGAACAAGATGGTTTAGTTCGGAGAGTTTTAACGGAGACATAGGAAATCGGGACTTGACTTTCGCAAAGCAGGTGTGAAGTAC
>JABZGM010000286.1 GCA_015259235.1 Alloprevotella sp.
GATTTCATCCTTCGTTTTCTCGCCATGGCATAACTCGAGCAAGCTCGGTTCTGCTCATTTGGCTTAACGAAAACGTTCGTTCTCAACGTAGCCCGCTACGCCTTCGAACTCGCAACCAACCATCTGCTCAACAATCTAATGAAATCTGTTCAGGATCTAATAACCGATTTGGGATTATTTCAGTGCTAAAGGCTAAACAGCTGAAGGAAGGGGTTGCGCTCAATCCATAAGATGAATCACGACTCCACTACGAAGTTTGGGTTCAAACCAAGTGGCTTTAGGGGGCATGATGTTGCCAGTTTCGGCTATGCGCATCACTTGATTCATTGTCACAGGATAGAGAGCAAGAGCCGCTTTCATTTCTCCACTGTCTACTCTGCGCTGGAGTTCGGAGAGTCCACGAAGTCCACCCACGAAGTCCACACGTTTGGAGCTACGAAGGTCCGTGATACCTAAGAGTTTGTCTAAAATCAGTCGAGAAGAGATGTCTACATCGAGCACACCAATGGGGTCGGTGGCGTCGAAAGTGCCTGGACGCACATCGAGAGAATACCACTGGTGGTTGAGATAGAGCGAGAATTGGTGCATTTGTTCAGGCGCATAAGGTTCGGTACCGCGAACTTTCACCTCAAAATCTTGTTCCAAAGCCGTCAAGAAGGCTTCATCGCTCATGCCGTTGAGGTCGGCAACAACACGATTGTAGTCTAAGATGGTGAGCTGATCGGCTGGAAAGCAGACAGCAAGATAGTAGTTGTATTCTTCGTCGCCTTGGTGATCGGGATTGGCTGCTGCGCGCTCTGTGCCTACACGAGCTGCAGCGGCAGAACGGTGGTGTCCGTCGGCAATGTAAAGGGCGTCCATCGCGCCAAACTCACGAGTGATGGTGGCAATGTCGTCAGTGTCGTCAATGACCCACAAGGTGTGGCGGAAGCCATCGACATCGGCTACGAAATCAAATTCGGGCTGACCTTGAGCAATGCGGTCGATGAGACGCACCAAAATGGGGTTGTGTTTGAAGGCGAGAAATGCGGAACCTATGTGGGCATTGGTGGCAAAGAGATGCTTCATGCGGTCATCTTCTTTGTCGCGACGTGTGAGTTCGTGCTTTTTGATGAGACCATTATTGTAGTCGTCAACATGAGCGGTGAGCACGATGCCGTATTGGGTGTGCCCGTTCATCGTTTGGGCATAGAGATAATAGCAAGACTTTTGATCCTGCACGAGCCAACCTTGTTCTATGAAATGGGCGAGTTGTCGCTGAGCTTCGGAATAAACACGTGAGTCGTGCTCATCCGTTCCCTCTGGAAAGTTGATTTCAGGACGAATGATGTGGTAGAGTGATTTTTCATTGCCACAACATTCTTCACGCGCTTCTGCAGAATTGAGCACATCATAAGGTCGGCTGCTCACTTGAGCGGCAAGATGTGAGGGGGGGCGTAGCCCACGGAAAGGTTTTACTCTGGGCATAATGGTAAGAATTAAGGAAAAAGTTAGGTTATGTTGTCGAATGCTCTGCCGAGCAGCTTGTTGTTTTCAGGGGGTAGCGCGCGTTTTCCGAGCAGTTGTCCCACTTGGGCAGCCTGCGGAACAAAGAGGGCGCGAAGTACTCACGAAGTGAGGATAAAACATCACTAGCAGAGGAAGAAAGGAGTGAGGATGCTCCTCTCTCCTTTGCTAGAAAATGAGGATAGAATATAGAAAAGACTACTCGTGCGCCTTGATGCCATGATATGCTCTTCTCAGTGTTGTAAAGACGCATTGTGAGGAGGTAAAAGCGACACACGGAGAGTTGAAGTGACTCATGAGGTGTGCGATGCGCTTTCATGGAGGGGCTACACGTTGACTTGGAAAGTCTTGTCACCAGTGGCGAAGAATTTCACAATTTGTTGAGCGGCAGCCAGTCCGGCATTGGCATTGGCTTCAGCGGTTTGCGCTCCCATCTTCTTGGGAGGTGCAAAATACCGATCGCCCATCAAAGCTTTGAATTCTTCATGACGCTTAGGCGGGATGTCGGTGATGAAGCTGATGTCCGTGCGCTCCTTAAACAAATCGAGTAGTTCGTCTTCATTGATGATTTCTTTGCGAGCGGTGTTGAGTAATATGCCGCCAGGTTTCATCAATGCAATCATTTCGCGATTGACAAATCCGATGGTGCGGGGCGTTGCTGGGGTGTGGCAACTCACGATGTCGCAGCATTGCACCAAGTCGTAGAGATTGTGCTCTGCATAGACGCCATCACTCTCGATGCGCTCTACGCGATGAAAGAAATCATAAGCATGAACATCCATACCAAAGCCATGAGCAATACGAGCTACTTCGCTTGCCACATTGCCATAAGCTAAGAGACCGATGCGCTTGCCCTTGAGTTCGGTGCCAATTTTTCCGTTGAAATGCTGACGCACATGGAAGAGCAGGTAGGCAAACACGAGTTCTGCCACAGCATTGGCATTTTGACCAGGGGTGTTCATCACCACCACATTGTGAGCTGTGGCTGACTCTAAGTCGATACTGTCGACGCCTGCGCCTGCGCGTACGACGATTTGCAACTTTGTTGCTGCATCAAA
>JABZGM010000287.1 GCA_015259235.1 Alloprevotella sp.
ATCCTCTTTCTTTCACACGATAAACAACTCACTTTAAACCATTTACCTCTCCCAACTCTATAGCACAGATTTCTTACACAAGCGAGGATAGAGCGCAAAGGGCAACACATCTCACCACTCTCTACTCATTGCGCTGAGAAAACAAAAAAAGGGTGCAAACCATCTGACAGAGATGATTTGCACCCTTTGAGGGAAATAAGAGTAAGCCTTGCACTATCGTCGAGGACGAAGCACATTGAGCACACAGAGCAATACAACACCCGTGTCGGCAAACACGGCAGCCCACATACCTGCTAAGCCGAAGGCAGAGAGCAACAACACGATAGTTTTAATGCCAATCGCCAAGATGACGTTTTCCCACACCAAGCGGCGGGTGCTACGACCGGCACGAACGGCATCTGCCACGCGGAGTGGATCGTCGGTGGCGAGGACCACATCGGCAGTTTCCACCGCAGCATCTGTGCCACCAGCTCCCATGGCAAAACCGACATGAGCACGAGCCAACACTGGCGCATCGTTGATGCCATCACCCACAAAGGCGACTTTGCGCCCTTCGCTCATGAGGCGTTCCACATGACGTAGTTTGTCTTCGGGCAACAAGCGCGAATGCCACTCATCGAGCCCTAATTGTTGTGCCAGCGCATCCACCGCTTCGACATAGTCGCCTGAGAGCATCACGGTGTGAATGCCCATTTGTTGGAGCATCTCTACCGCAGCTTTGGACGTGGGGCGCGCCTCATCATTGCTCACGGAGAACGCACCTTCTGCACCACTGTCCATACCATCTTGCAAAGTCACGACACCTGTGGTGAGAGTTCCTGTTTTGTCGAAGACCACCGTATCAATTTGCGTCACAGCATCTAGGTGCAGACCACCCTTGAAGAGGACACCGCGTTTGGAAGCTCTGCCGATGCCAGCAAAATAGCTCAAGGGGATGCTCAGTACCAAGGCGCAGGGACAAGAAGCCACGAGGAAGACCAGAGCACGATACACCCAATCGCTGAGGATGATGTCGGACTGAGGCACCACCCATTGCACCAAAGCTGGCACCACCACAAGCAAGGCAGCGAGTGCCACCACCACGGGAGTGTAGATGCGTGCAATTTTGGTGAGCATCTGTTCGGCTGGAGCTTTGCGCGTTGCGGCATCTTCCACCATTTGGAGGATGCGCGAGAGGGCATCTTCGCCCAAAGTGCGGTCGGTGCGGAGATAGATGGCTCGATCCATCACAATGTAGCCCGACATCACGCGCTCACCTACAGCCACTTTGCGCGCCACGCTCTCTCCGGTGAGAGCTGCGGTGTCGAATTGTGCCGCAGTATAAGGATTTCCCTCCGTGATAACAGCAGGAACTTCGCACAACACCCCATCCAGAGGCACGCGTGCGCCGCGCTCTACACGAAGTAGACTGCCCAAAGCTACATCTTTAGGGCTACACATTTGCGTGGTGCCCGAGGTTTCATTGACCAAGGTGCAGGTGTCGGGGCGCAAAGCCACGAGCGATGCGATGCTCTTGCGCGCACGCCCCACGGCTAGACCTTGCAGGTTTTCGCCCAACAGATAAAACAACATCACGCCCACCGCTTCGGGATAATCCCCAAGGGCAATCGCTCCCACGGTGGCGATGAGCATGAGAAAGAACTCGTTGAACACCTGCCCTTTGCGCAGTCCATTCCAAGCTCCTTTGAAGACGGTTTGCGCAGCAAAGAAATAAGCCACTAAATAACCATAACGCGTCCACTCACTGTGGGGAAAGACGAGAAAATGATGCTCCACCAGACTTTGGAGTATCCAGGTGACGAGCGCCACGGTGGCAGCAATGGCAAAAAGCACCCATTGTCGCGCTGCTCCATGGGCATGGTCGTGACCGTTTTGCGCGTGACATCCACAGGCGCAGCCGCAGCTGTCGGATTCTTCGTGATGAGGATTGTGTTCATCGTGGTGATTGCAACAGCAATGGTCGTGGCAGCCACATTCCTCTTGGTGAGAGGACGATGCAGCGGTATTTTCTTCATGATGAGAGTGACAATGCTTATCCATAATTCAGAGAATGTGTGATGACTTTGATGCTGCAAAGATATAGAAATTCGCGTGCAACTGGGTTGCAAATAGAGCAAATCGGGCAATTTATAGCAAAAGTGGAAATAAAAAGGGCTAAACTCACGCGGTATCACAGAGATTTATGGGGATAATCCAAAACTTTGTCGTAATTTTGCGCACACGTATTATTTTTCCTCGAACAACCCTATGGCTACTACGCGCAAAATCAAAACTGCTCTCGTGTCGGTGTTCCACAAAGATGGGCTCGATGCACTTCTCAAAGCCCTTCACAACGAAGGTGTTCAATTTCTTTCCACTGGTGGCACGCACGATTTTATCGTGTCGCTCGGACTTCCCTGCCAACAAGTGGAAGATTTGACGTCTTATCCTTCCATCCTCGGTGGACGTGTGAAGACGCTTCATCCCAAAGTGTTTGGCGGTATTCTTGGCAGACGCGATTTGGCAGACGATCGTGAGCAAATGGCGCACTACGAAATCCCCGAAATTGACCTCGTGATTGT
>JABZGM010000288.1 GCA_015259235.1 Alloprevotella sp.
GTGCTAGGAGTCGCCAGCTATATCTCGGTTAGACGTTAGAGGGTCACGGACCCTTTCTGCTCGCCACGCACACGTGGCTCGGGATTAGATATTAGAGCTTCTGGCTTAGGCTAGAGGCTCTTTTGGGGCTGCGTTCCTGCGTTTTCCCGAAAGGATGGGGAAGATGTCAAAATTTATTGCTACATTTGTATGAGTAATTAGACGTTAGAGATTAGACGTTAGAAGTTAGAGATTAGAGGCTCGCGCGATTGGGCTAGTCTTTCTAGTTCTTCTAGAATCTCTAGTCCCTCTAACGTCTAATACCCGAGCCACTCTGTGGCGAGCATAAAAGGGTCTGCGACCCTCTAACGTCTATTGTCTACAACGCCCGAGCCACGCGTGCGTGGCGAGCATAAAAGGGTCTGTGACCCTCTACCCTTTAATGTCTATTATGTTTCAATCATCACTATATCATCAGTTGCAAAGCCAGTGGAGGAGTGGGAGATTGCCCCACGCCATTCTCCTCGATGGACCTGAAGGCGCGGGACACATGGCAGTGGCGCTAGACTTTGCGCGCCTGCTACTCTGTGAAACACCGCAACAGCAATCTCCACAAGACGGACTTTCTTCTCAAAATGACGGACTTTCTTCTCCACAAGATGAAGCTCACGATCAGCAGGGAGTAACGGTTGCTTGTGGTGCTTGCCCAGGATGTGCCATGACGCACAAATGGGCACACCCCGATTTGCACTTTGTCTTCCCCGTCATTCGCCCCAAGAGTGCTTCGAGCACCACGCGCGTGGTGAGCGACCTCTGGATCAAGGAATGGAGGGAGATGCTCAAAAAGACCACGCATTTCGACCTCGAACTCTGGGAGAAGGAGATGGGCATCGAGAATCAGCAACCGCAGATCTTCGCTGATGAGAGTGACGAACTGGTGCGCAAACTGGCGCTGACGCCTTCGCAAGGGGGCTGGCGCGTGGTGGTGGTGTGGCTGCCCGAACTCATGAACACCGCGTGTGCCAATAAGCTCCTTAAGCTCCTCGAAGAACCGCCCACACAGACGGTGTTTCTCCTCGTGAGTCATCGCGCGGAGGGTATTTTGCCCACCATCCTCTCGCGTACACAGCGACTGGCAGTGCGTGCCATTCCCGAAGCGGAGATAGCGGAGCACCTGCAGCGCGAACGCGGCATTTCGCCCCAAGATGCGGCTTATGTGGCGCACACGGCGCAGGGCAACTATGTTCGGGCACTACGTTTGCTCTCTGTGGGACACGACGAACAGGAGTTTCTCGACATGTTTGCGCTCTTGATGCGCAAGTGCTATCTGCGCGACATCAAGGAGATGCACGCGTGGAGTGAGCGCATGGCAGGGTGGGGACGTGAGCGTCAGAAGGCGTTTTTGGACTATTCGCTCCGCATGGTGCGCGAGAATTTCATCATGAACTTCCATCGCCCTGAATTGAACTATATGACGCGCGCGGAGGAGGAGTTTTCGGTACGTTTTTCGCCTTTCATCAATGAGCGCAATGTGCTGGGCATCTCCGATGAACTTGCTCTTGCCCGCCGCGACATCGCACAAAATGTGAACGCTAAAATGGTGTTCTTCGATTTTGCCCTCAAAATGATTGTGCTGTTAATACAATAGGGGTCGCAGACCCTTTTATGCTCGGGGTCGCAGACCCTTTTTCGCTCGGCTTCGTCTGCACTGCGTTTCGCTCGCCTCGGGCTGGCGCAGCTGGACGCCCATTATTGCAAGACTCTAATGTATAGCATCTACCCTCTAATATTTAAACCTAGACTTATGTATTTGAGAATTATTATTTTTCTCCTGTGCTCAGGGATGTTTTTTCCTCTGATGGCGCAACGTGGAGTGGTGAAAGGCCGCGTGGTCAATGTGCGCAATAACGAACCCCTCATAGGAGCCATCGTGCGACTCGAAAACCAAGCGGCAGCCACCGTCACCGACTCCGTGGGCAACTATGTGATTAAGCAGGTGAAACCTGGATTTTACCACATCACCGTGAGCTTTCTGGGCTATGAAAAGAAACGCTCCGAAGAGTTGCAGGTGATGGGCAACCAAACCACCTTCGTCGATGTGGCGATGAACGAAAGCGAGGTGTCACTCACCGAAGCCATCGTCAGACCGCGCACCGAGGAGACACGCGCCGAGAGTCCGCTCTCCGTGCAAACTCTCGAAGTGCGGCAGATCGAAAAGAGTGCTGGTGTGAACCGCGATGTGTCGAAACTCGTGCAAACCTTGCCCGGCGTAGCTGCCACCGCTGCCAACCGCAACGACCTTTTGGTGCGAGGCGGAGGACCAGCCGAAAATGTGTTTTACCTCGATGGCATTGAATTGCCCGTCATCAACCACTTCACCACGCAAGGAGCAGCAGGCGGAGCGGTGGGCATCCTTAATCCCGATTTTATCAGTGCCGTGGACTTCTACACCGGAGCCTTTCCTGCCAATCGTCCCAACGCCTTGAGTTCGGTGATGGACATCCGCTTGAAAGACGGCAGCCGAGATCGCCTTCATACCAAGCTCTCTCTGGGAGCATCGGAT
>JABZGM010000289.1 GCA_015259235.1 Alloprevotella sp.
GTTGTAGAGCTTTTCCACCTCCTTAAAGCCATTCAAGGTATTCTTGACCGTCTTACCAGCCGTGGCAATTTCTTTGACCGTGTTGGCAATGTTGCCCGCAAAATTGGTAGGGTCAGTCACCACCCATTGGGCATGAGCCTTTCCACAAACGAGAGTGGATAGCAATAAAACTGAGAGAATGTACTTTTTCATTTGTTGGTTGATTTGAAATGATGAGTATTCGAGTTAGATAGGTGAGATTACTGTAAAGAAAACAAGGGACTTTTGCGAAAAAACGTCCGACTTTTTTGGGAAAATCTCCCACGTTTTTGGAAAAATCTCGGAGATTTTTTTAGTTCTCTTGGAGATTTCTGTACGCTTCTTGGGAGGTTCATTTATTCCTCGTGTCGTTTCTCCCGAGCTAGTTGTCGAATGGCAGCTTCAATGTCGCCACCGAGTTGCTCGGCAAGGCGCAGCACCTCCACCTTCTCCGTCTCTTCTGTGGTGTAAGTCAAGTATTCCTCCAAACTCACCTCAGTGGCATAGACCGCACTCTGCATACCACCCAGTCCAATCCAGACTTCTTTGTAGAGTCGATGAGGGTCGTTGTTTTGATTGATGGAAAGAATTTGGCTCTTCTCCTTTTCCGACAAACCCAGCATCGCTTGGATGCCATCAAACTTGGTCATATACTTGCGCTGGTCGAGGAGGATTTTGCAGTCGCTATTGTTGATGATACTCTCTTTCACAATGGGAGATTGAATGATGTCGTCCACTTCTTGTGTCACCACAATGGCTTCGCCAAAATACTTGCGCACCGTCTTGTAGAGATACTTGATGTAGTCCGCCATATTAGCCGAAGCAATGGCTTTCCACGCTTCTTCAATGAGAATCATTTTGCGAATACCTTTCAATCTGCGCATCTTGTTGATAAAGGCTTCCATAATGATGATCGTCACCACGGGGAAAAGGTCCTTATTGTCCTTCACTTGGTCAATCTCAAAGACAATGAAGCGTTTAGAAAGTAGGTCGATGTTCTCCGTAGAATTGAGTAGAAAGTCATAACGTCCACCACGGTAGTATTGTTTGAGCGTAGTGAGCAGGTTGTTGATGTTGAAATCTTGGAGCGTCACCTTGATTTCTCTTTCCTCCATCTCCTTACGATAGACATCTCTGAGGTATTCATAGAAGGTGTTGAAGCAAGGCGTGATGCTATGGTCGGCACGGATGCGCTCAATGTAAGCATTCACAGCCGAACCCAACTCACCTGCTTCCGTCTTGGTCAGCGGTTCGTCGGCACTCTTCCACAGCGTAAGCAGCAGCGTGCAGATACTTTCTCGCTTTTCCACATCAAAGACATAGTCATCGGTATAGAAGGGATTGAAGGAAATGGGACTTTCATCGGTGTAAGTGAAGTAGACCCCATCCGCTCCCTTGGTCTTTCTGTGAATGAGTTCGCAGAGTCCTTGGTAACTATTACCCGTATCCACCAAGAGTACATGCGCCCCTTGTTCGTAGTACTGACGTACCATGTGGTTGGTGAAGAAGGATTTTCCACTGCCCGATGGACCTAAGATGAACTTATTGCGGTTGGTGGTAATACCTTTCTTCATCGGCAGGTCAGAAATGTCCAAGTGAATCGGCTTACCCGATAGACGATCTGCCATGCGGATGCCGAAGGGAGAAAGAGAATCTTTGTAGTTAGTTTCTGCCGTAAAGAAACAAAGAGCAGGTTCGATGAAGGTATAGAAGCTTTCCTCCGCAGGGAAGTCGCCAGCGTTTCCAGGGATACCCGCCCAATAAAGCGTAGCCGTGTCAATCGTGTTGTGCCGTGGTTTACATTCCATCAGCGCGAGCGCAGAACCTACGTCATTTTTCACCTGACGAAGTTCCTCTTTGTCGTTGCTCCATGCCAAAACATTGAAGTGCGCCCGAATAGAAGTCAGCCCCTGAGAGTGCGCCAAGTTGAGATACTCCTGTATCCACTCCTCGTTGATTTGATTGCTTCGGCTATAACGCGCCAAAGAGTGCATATTCCTCGCCTGCTTTTCAAAGCGTTCAAGGTTGGCTTCGCTATCTTCGATGAAGAGATATTGATTGTAGATGTGGTTGCACGAAAGAAGCAAGCCCACGGGAGCCGCAAAACTCAGTCGGCAATCACTGCGGTCGGTAGAAAGTCGTTCATAGCGCGCATCGGTATGCACACTTGTGGGAAGGTCGTCCGTATCGCTCAGTGTGTGCAAGCAAAGCATTTGGTCGCCCACACGTACAAGGTCTGCCCCCAAACGAATGTCCTCCAAAGAAGCATGCTGACGCTCCGAAAGCGAAAAGTATCTATCGAGGAGTCCGGTCTTTTCTTTCGTACCGATGAGTTCATCCTCAGTCATTCTCGTCAAACGAAGATGGTCACTATCATTGATAATCCGCTCAAATTGGTCTACGGCTTCCAAGAATTTCGCCACCGCTTCCTTATCTTCAATGTCTTTGGGGATGAGATGCCCACGGCACAAGGCAGAGAAATTACTCTGCTGTGCCATGCGCTTCTTGGTCGTTTT